>JAYWHS010000472.1:0-13736 GCA_043777635.1 Kofleriaceae bacterium
CCGAAAGTCCGAAAGTCCGAAAGTCCGAAAGTCCGAAAGTCCGAAAGTCCGAAAGTCCGAAAGTCCGAAAGTCCGAAAGTCCGAAAGTCCGAAATTGTCTGAAATTGTCTGAAATTGTCCGGAATCCGGACGCCAGCCTTGCAGCCTTGCATCTGCTACCGGCAACCCGAATTTACCAACCGTGCCGTGCCGCCGGCTCGTGAGCGTAATGCGGCCCAAGGACATTGCGTCCGTGGCAATCGCAGCAAGTCACCCGCGCAGCGACAAATCGAGTATCGTGTCGACATGTTGAAATCCTGCCTTGCCACCGTTGTGCTCATCGCTGCAGCTTGTTCACATACTGTGGCACCAACCGGTAGCACGGTGGATGCGCCAATCATCGTCGACACGGCAGTGACTGGATGCAAGCTTGCAAAAATCGCATTTACCCAAGCGCAAGGCTGCGCCAACGACGGCAGCGTCGAATTTTGCATACCCAACAACGCAAGCGCAGTCGCTGCGGTCACTGCAATTGCAGCCGACACCTCCTGCGCGGCGGGTGGCGGCCGCGCCGGCTGTTTGGCAACGCCGAATTTGCTGCTGTGCTCCAAACCAACGATGTTTCCGGCACATTGCGATGCCACCCACGGCGCACTTAGTGCATCAACCTGGGCTACGCTGTGTCAGATTGCTGAGTTGCCGATGGTGACGCAGATCGTCGCCACGATTTTAGAGTAGATGACCTCACTTGGATACTAGCGCTGCGCGTGCCATTGGATTACGCAAGACCTCGGCAAATGGTGAACCTTGTATGCGAGTGATCGCGCAACAACAAAGTAGCAGCGCGTCGGCCAGCGAATATTGATCCGGTAATGCAGGAGCGCCGCGCGCAAACGTTGGCATTGGCAGCTCCAAACTTTGATGCCCGACGTTATCTTTGGCGTATTGCTTCTTGTCAAAATCTACGCGCGACAAAAGATTTACGACAAATTGAAATGCTCCAGTTTCTCGGTTGCGAACAATCCAGCGAAGCGCGGGGTTTCGACTGACTTCGAAGACGATGTCGCATTTTTGAAGCTCTGCATAGAGCGTGGGCGCTTTGCGATAATGCTCGTCGAATTTGTAGGAATCGTTTGTCCACTGGCTAGGTCCGCTGATGCCGGTATATGTGAGAATTGGCGAGAACTGGTTCGGTTGCAAAGCGAACTGCGGCGATGTGCGACCGATCGAAAAATAGCGCAACGCGCTGAGTTCAGAACTGGGCTGCGCCTTTTTACCAAAGGCTACAAACATCCGAAAATGATGGGGCCAAGCCGGTGCCTGCAACTCGTAGTTGGTGCCGACAGGGACGACAAAAGCCGGCGTGCCAGCGTCGAGGTAGCCGTTTTCTGCGACTCCTGCGTCTTGAATCGCACCATTGGTGTGCGATTGAACGTACTGAGCGACAATCGCTGCGGCGGACCGCCCAATTGCCCCCAAGGGTAACTGTTCACAGGCTCGTAAAAAGTGCTCACCACTTTCGGTCATGCTGCATTTGTAACGTGGCACGCCAGCCGACTGGCCACTACTTCAACCTTTTTGCGAATTCATCAAGATTGGCGGCAATAAGCTCGGGTTTGCCGGACGGCTCGACAAGATAGATTGCAGCGTTGGGCTTAGTTGGATGGAACGCAAGCCCGGCATACAAGGGCTCGCGCTTATCGCGGAGCACAGCCAACGGGTGATAACCGTCACCTGCGCGACCACACATTTCCTCGTCGGGGCCATCGCGAAAATCGACGACATAGGTGCCCGCAGCATAGGCAAGTTTAGAAATTTTGGTCGAACGGTCAGTTGGTACAGCGGCAAAATACGCTTTCAAGCGCGGGTGCATGCTACCTACTCGCACGGTGATCCAAAGCGTAAGTGGGATGTTGGCTTCGAGATCTTGGCTTGCCGCACGCAGCTGTTTGACTTGCGCTGGCGTCAACGTAGCAGTGACAAGGTGCGATTGTAAATCACCGCGCTCGGCAAGCGCGTCGGGCAGTTCAGCGAGGCTGAGGTCTTGTTGCAAGATTTCGATGGCAGCACGCAATGTGGCGGATTGGCGTTTGCGCCAGGTTTCGATAACGTTGGTCAATTGCTTTTCAGCGATGGCAACGCCAGGCTTGCGCATTGGTGTTGCAGTCAATGGCTTTGCTGCTGTTGGTGATGCAGCGATCGCCAACGGTGCCGGGCTCTGCATATAAGGGTACCAATGTGCTTCAGCGGCGCCAACGATTTTGCTGTCGGTGCGATGTCCAGCAAAATCACGTATCGAAGAAAACATCACGCCGGTGAAGCCGGCGCCTGCAATTTGCCAGGCAAGCTCGCGTGGCAATACTATCGCGCCGGCCCAATGTGTGAGCCGGAACATGGTCGCGTGCGCCTCAATGAGTTCGTCGCGCACCACCAACTGTTCACATGAATAGATTCTCGTTTTGTTGAACGGATGCCATTTTACCTTGGACGCTTTGATATCGATCGCATCGAAGGTGTGCAGTGCGTGCAGCACAACGTGGTCAGTTGCAACCACGTTGTTAGCATGGTCGTGCAAGGTTACTGAAACGAACTCCAGCGTATCGGCAGGCAGTTGCGCTCGCAAATACATAGCCAACCGCGCGCTCACAACTACAACCGATGAAACTTCAAATACGTCGGCGATGACACGATCCTTCGGAAACGACAGGTTCATCACGAACGTCACGTTGGTTGGTCGATTGGCGGCAATGGGCTTGCCGCCGTTGAGCTGGTTGTGCAGCGCGTACCCGCCTGACCAACGCGCATACCCAGGTGCATCGATGGCAGCCCAACGATAGTATTCCATGCCCGACTATATCGATATTGCAGCGATTGTATTCGGCACTCACGCCAATGCCGATCACATCAGTGTAGACGATCGAAACGCTTGCGTTTTGCACTATTGGCTGAAGCGCACTCGGCGGGTCCGACGACGAATCTCGGACCACCGCGCTCAAAACATTCGCAACGAGTTGGCCCAGCGTCCCATCAATTCGCTTCACGGACCAACTCTCGTTACGTCGCACGCCAGCCTGCGCTCCGCACGTCCATCTGCGGAAGCCGCGCCGTCCGTTGAAAGTGTTCAACGCGTCGGTGGCGTCGACAGCGAGCAGTACGGCAACAGCGGTGCCAGCGACGTATCTTCAACATCATCAAGTGAGGTCGATGCGCATTCTTCGTCGGCGCGCCAGGTACCCCATGGCAACATATTGGCGGCTGCGTAGGTTTGATAGGCGCCAAAACTGCCAGCCGTTTGTTTAAGAGCGAGCGGCGCGGTGCAACCCATGGCTTGCGCAGCGGCAACTTGTTTCATGATGGTTTCGTGCATCGCGCGGCTCGAAGAATTCCAACAGCAGGTGCGCGACTTGGGGTAGTCGAGTGGGGCGTAGATGTAGTCTTCGATGTTGCGATATTTGCGTTCCACTTGTTCGGCGTTAAGGCCGAAGTTAGTCGCGTTGAGTGCGATGAGCTGGTCGAATAACTGTTCGCGGCCGGCCCGCGCTGAACATGACGACGGATTGTTGCGAAGGTGTTCGCGTTTGAGTTCAATTTGCGCAACCAATTCATCGCGCAACACCGTCGGTGAGGCCTGGCCTAGCATGGTTTCAAATTGGGCTGGGCGTTTGGCTAAGCGGGTAAAATCGGTAGAGTCGATCCAGTTGGCTTCGTCGCCATCCATCCAGGTGTTGGTCCAGTAGCCATTGATAGCTTTGGCCACGCGCCAGCGCTTGAGGCCACCGCCGAGTTTCACGTAGGGCGTCAAGTTGTCTTGGCTCAGGCCTTCGCCGCCGCCTTGATTGTTGGTTAGGTTTCGTTTGGTTGTCGACGGACTTTCTACGTAGAGTTGTGCTGGCGGTTCATTGCCAAAAACGTTTTGGGCCTCTTTGCGGCCAGCGCCGAGGTCTTTGACCCGCAACATCAACATGGTGTGACCGCTGCCATTGGGCGCGCGTCGATACACCAACGTGTCACCAGTACGCAGTGCCGAAGGTTGCAAGTTAAACGTGTTGGCTGAGTCGGCTAAGTTGGCCGAACCGGTATATGCCAACAGATACATCATCAGGCGTGCCGCGCGTTTGTTGAGATGCAGCTCGTCGAGGTACGCCCCTGTGCCTTCGCCGGGTGCCAAGTAAAATGGCAACTCATCTTGATACACGCCGTTGGTTTGGCCATGCAAGTGCATGTTGCGTAGCCGCGAGTCTTTAGGCCAGTTCGCCAAATTGGCTGGCGGCGTGGCGCTGAAATCTTTGTAAACGCGTGCGATCTTGATCGCCGACGCCCACGGGCCGGCGCTCGTGCGTGCGCCGAAGTGCCCCATGTACACGGTTGGATTACCGCCGGCGGTAACCATAAACGGCAGATTGTACCAAGCTGCAAATGAAGCGCGTAGCAACAGCGCACCGTCGGCACAATCAAGTTTGCCCGATGGCAACACTTTGCCCCATGGCGTGGTGATGCGAATGGTTTGGTAGAAACCCGAGGTTTCCGAAGGCACAAATTCCAGCGAGCCCATCCACGCGGCGAATTTTTCATCCCATGACAAGCCCGAGTTAACCGGCCATGCCATGCCGGCTTTTTTAGCTTCTGCGGTGGTGCGATCTTCCCAGCGGTTTTTCACCTTCCAAGCTTCGGTGTCGGCGTAGTCGCCATCCACTGACAAGCCGCGCCGGCCGATGCCATCTTCTTTGCCGGGTGTGAGGTTGGCCGGCAGCGGCTCGGCTACGCCTTCAACGTCATCGGCATCGTCTTGTTCAGGGCTTGCGCAGCCGATCAATGCGGTCGCGCTGAGGGCCAAGCTTGCAAGTGTCAGACTGCGGAGTGCTTTAGGAATACCCATGCGCGCGTAAAGAGCAAGATGCGATCCAATTTCCTGCTGTGCATTGCTACGTAAATGTAAGGACTTAGCATCGACTCGCCGCCAGCTGTAACCGGTTTAGCTTGCGACTGCTGACCTATGGCAACTCGAGTAGCCGGGCCGCGTGAAACGCAATGTGGGCATCGATGTGAGTCGCAATAAAGTAATAGCTGTGGTCGTAGCCATCGCGCAGGTTAATGCTGGCCGGTTGATTTGCTGCGAGACAGGCGTCGCGCAGGTGCTCGGTTAACAATTGTGCCGGATAAAAATCATCGGCCGTGCCTTGGTCGATCAGCAGTTGATGCGGGTGACACTTGCCGGCCTTGAGCAATTCGGTGGCATCATGCTGCGCCCATTGCGCGCGGCCATCGTCGGAGTCTCCGAAGTAACCAGTGAACGCTTTGATGCCCCACGGTGCTAACGTTGGATGACAGATCGGCGACATCGCGGAAACTGAACAGAACTGGTCAGGGTTGCGTAGTCCCAGCACCAATGCACCATGGCCACCCATCGAGTGGCCGGTGATGGCAATGCGATGGCTTGGTATATCGAACTTGTTTTGCACTAATTCATGCAATTCGTCGACGATATAGGTCTCCATACGGTAGTGGTTGGCATAGCCCGGAGTGGTTGCGTTGAGATAGAAACTCGCGCCTGAGCCAAAGTCGTAGCTGTCGTGTTCGGCCGGCAATTGTAGGCCCCGGGGCGAGGTGTCAGGACAAATCACCATCAAGCCATGTGCGGCAAGATATTTTTGCGCTCCAGCTTTGCTGATAAAATTCTCGTCGGTGCAGGTCAGCCCGGAAAGCCACATGATGCAGCCTATCGGCGGCGTGGCCGGCACAAACGTGGAAAACTTCATCGGTGTTTGGGTCGCGCGTGAAGCGTGTTGCCAAAACTGGGTCAGGCCATCGAAACTACGGTGGGATTTGAGGAGCGTAGGCATGGCGCATTCTACGCCAAGCCGTGCGCAGCGCGACGTTCACATCACAATAACGCTGCGGATGATGGTGAAGCTTGCGCCCTCGCAACGCGGGCCCAGTAGCAACGCCATTCACATAAGCGCGATCGATCGAAACGCTGTCGCTTTTCGCTATCCTCTAGGGTGCCCTCAAGCGCTCCGACCACGAACCTCGGGCCACCGCGCTCGTAACATGCGCAACGGGTTGCCTTGCTGCCCAGCGTTCGCTGGGTTTGCTTCATGATCGGCGGCCCTGCGCGCTTTGTCGCTGACGATTTCTCGTTGCAACTTTTGTCAGCCGCAACGCGCCAAAACGCAACGCACCAAAACGCAACGCACCAAAACGTAACGCACCAAAACGTAACGCAACCAAGACGATCGGTGGCGGCGATGCGGAGACGAGCGCGAAACGTGGAATGGAGACAACGGCAACCGCGCGATTGGGCTTTTCAAGTTGAATAAATCTCGATATGGTTTTCTCTGATGTCAGAATCTCAATTGTTTACACCAGACATCGCTGCAGCTCCGATCGCCATTGTGCTTTTGACACCAGCAGGCCTGGTGTTCAATGCGCTTGCGGAACAAGTCCTCGGGCATGCTTCATTGGCGTTCGCCAATTTCGAGGCCTTGCAGCAAGCGATCTACAGCGCGGCCGAAGATTCGGAACGCGATCTGGTTGGCTATGCTCGTCCGGCACGCACCGGTGACGGCGCCATCAGGTATCTTGAATTTCGAGCTGGCACGACGCGTGGCCATCATTTTTGGTTGGTGATTGACGTAACGGAATTGCGGTTGTCGGAGGAGCGTTTTCGTTCCTTGTTTCACCATTCAGCTGACGCGCATTTGTTGTTTGATGCTAGTGGTCAACACGGGTTCATTGACTGCAATCGCGCTGCGATCGAAATGTTGCGATGTACAACCCGCGAAGAAGTGCTTGGCCTACAGCCAGGGCAGTTGTCGCCTGAGTTTCAACCTGACGGGCAGCCCTCGAAGGCAAAAGCGTTGCGCATGGAAGAGGCAGCGCACGCCAATGGTTCGCACCGGTTCGATTGGATCCATCGCCGCGCTGATGGCGAATTGTTTCCGTGCCAAGTGACGCTGTCTCCGGTAGCATTGGCGACCGGCCCTGCATTGTTGGTTGTTTGGCACGAAATGACCGCACGCGTTGAACGCGAAATTGCGCTCAAGGTCGCCAAGGACGCGGCCGAAAAGGCACTTAAGGCGCGGTCCGAGTTTTTGGCGACTATGAGTCATGAAATTCGCACGCCGCTCAATGGCGTGATCGGCGCTGCGCAATTGCTCGAGAATACGGAGCTGCAACCAGAGCAAGTTGACTATGTCAGTACCGTACGCGAGTGCAGCGAAACGTTGCTCAGGCTGATCGATGATGTGCTTTCGTTTTCAAAGATCGAAGCGGGGCACGTAGAGCTTGAGGCATATCCCGTCGTGGTCGCGGATCTCGTGAAACGGACGATCGGCATTCTACGGCAAACCGCAGAGGAGCGTGGGTTGACGTTAACCTACGAGCTCGATGCGAATGTGCCGCGTGTCGTCATTGGCGATCCGACTCGGTTGCAGCAAATTTTATTGAACCTCATCAGCAATGCGATGAAGTTCACGCTGCAAGGTTCGATTTTTGTTCATGTGAGTGCAACATCGATCGACCACGAAGGGCTGCTGCCGCTTACGATCGCGATCCAAGATACCGGTATTGGCATTTTGCCCGAACATCTCGATCGGATTTTTGAAGTGTTTTCGCAGGCCGATTCTTCGACGACGCGCCGATTTGGTGGCACCGGCTTGGGGTTGGCAATCTGCCGCGGACTCGCCAACCGCATGGGCGGTACGCTGGATGTTGAAAGTAAGCATGGCATAGGCAGCACGTTTACATTGCGGGCACGCTTTGCGTTACCGATCGAGGCCACGGCGACCGCCGCCGAACCTGAGGTGCCAGTTTCCGTGGCTGGCGCTCGGATCTTGGTTGCCGATGACTATTTCATCAATCAAAAGATCATCAGCAGAATGTTAGAACACTTAGGCTGTGAAGTTCAGATTGTGGCCGATGGCGCAGCTGCGATAGCCGCGATTCAGGCAACCACGTTTGATTTGGTGTTTATGGATTGCCAGATGCCAATTATGGATGGCTACGAAGCTGCGCGCGAACTGCGGCGACTAGGATGCACGACCCCCATCGTTGCGCTAACGGCGAATGCGATGCCAGGCGACCGTGAGCTGTGCCTAGCCGCGGGCATGACCGATTATTTGTCCAAACCCGTTCGGACCGACGATTTGCGAATGATCTTGGCGCGCTGGCGCTAGCTGATCGGCATTGGTACTAGCCAGTGTACGCGTCGTCTTGTTCGATCTTCGATAACACCCAGTCGAAATCACCGCTGGCGAGGTACGCCTTGCAGTGATTGCATTCGCCGGCTTGACCGACTTCGAGTGGGCTAGCGCAGTTGGGACACCGGCCTCTTGTTTGCGGTGCACCGCGCCGGGCCGCCGACCTAATCAATGTCCAGTATTCGGTATAGTCACGCGAGACTGTTTTGGAACCATGCAGAATCTCGCCAGTCGACTTCTTTTCCATATAGTCTTTGCCGGTGGCCCAGATCCGAAACGTCACTGCGTCGTAATATTTGTCGCGCACCACGTTTACTGGAATCCGCGCGGTGATTCGCATGTCAACCAAGCGGTTGACCAGGCCCTGGTCTCGGTAGGTCGCAATCGAATACATCAGATAGTCGTACAAGCCAGCGGATACGACATCACGCGCGGATGTAAGGTCATTGCTCGCCCAGGCCGCGTTAAGCTGGTTGTAGATGTATGTCACGCGCATTAGCATCGCGTCGTCGCTGAGCGCCGGGTCGTCGGCTAACAAACGTTGCCATTGCTCCTTGATGTTAGGGTGCTTAACCGTCGGGGTTAGGGTTCCGGCTTCCGCGACCGAGGCGGTAAATGTTTGCGGCTGGGTGCTGCATTCTTGCAGCTCGATGTGGGTTACCGCCCAGTCGAACCGGCCATTGTCGACTGCTTCGTTGCAATGTGCGCACACATGACCCCCGCTATTGGCGGCAGCCCATGGTGCGCCGCAATTTGGACAGGGAAACGTTTGCGATGCCACAGGTGCGCGCGAGAGCACCGTCGCCGCGCGCACAAACGTCCACCGTTCGACCACGTAGTACGTCACAAAGTGGTTGTCTTCTTTGGTGGTGATGTTGGTTTCGTACTCAACGAAGATCCGGGTATCGGAGTCGGGTGCGAACTCACCGGTGGCGGAGCGTTTCGGCAGCCATCGGCCCACGGGTCGCATGGCACCGATGACAACGGTAACAACTTGTTGTCCGGTTGGCGTACGGTCAGCCAGTGCAGCACGGGCGGCTGGTGCAAGGTACGGTGCTAGGCCATCGAGGCCACTCGCTGTGGTGCGGCTCCGATGCGCAGTGGCGTAGAGTCGAAATGCAAAGTCTTCAAACACAATTTGCGAAAAGTTGCTGTCGTAGTCGCGCAAATCGTCGATTTCAACCTTACGTCTGCTGGCAAGCGTTGCGGTGGTGCTAGTCGTGACATCACTCGCACGGTCATGGATAGCCCCGAACAGAATCACGATGACGAATAGCACCATCGTACTAATAAGGAGCGGTACGCCAAAGTTGCCACTGGAGCCTCCCGACGACGAATAACTGCCTCCGCTGCTGCTTCTGCTACTACTACTACTAGATGAAGAACTCGACGACCTGCCACTTGAATAGCTGCCGCCCCCTCCGGGCCGTGCCCAGCCAGTGGCGATGAGCAGCAACAACGTAACAAGCAACGTGACGGCGCCTAGCCACCGTGTGTTGGTTTTCGTGTTCATGCTCGACCTCCAAAAAGGCGCGCTCGAAACGCTGAACGACCAACGGTAACATCAATGCCATCAGGCCGTTCGTTGCGATCATCGGTGGCACGCGGCAATGCTTTGAGCAGCGGCACGACGCGTTGCATGGCGCGTGCTGTGGCTGCGCCGCCGTGGCGCATCACCTTCGACAGGTCCGCTTCGAGCGCTGCCAATTCCGCGGCCGACACCACGGCGACCACAGCTTGGTCTCCGACTACAACGCAACAGCGTTCAAGCACCGAAAAATAGAACAACATGCCGGTGCGACCAGACGTGTGATGCACGCAGAGCTCAACGAACGTAGCCCGTGCCGCGCGCCGGGTTGCTTGTTCACGCTGCTGTCGGCTTGTGGTGACGCGCCGGAGGGCTGGCACGGCTTCGACCAGCAATGCGCCGGCACTGCCGGTTGCGAGCGGTAATAGCAAGATCCACAAAAGCGAAAACACCTGCTCCGCATACAGCGTATACGCCAGCATGCCGAACGCGCCAATTGCCGCGACAGCAGCATGCACATGGCTGTACCGCGCCGAGCGCGCTCGGACCGCCACTACCGCTTCGCCGCTTGATGCCGCTTCGATCGCTACGATCGCTTGATCAAACGCCTTGCGCGCATCGTCGTCCACAAACCTCATGCGGCGACTCTATCAGCTACGTCGATCTCGTTGGTGCTGCACGCAGCGAAGCAGTTGCGACCATGAACCTACAGGGGCGTCGAAGGTAGCGAGCTGGTGCAAGAATTTCGTCCACGGCCCCCTGATCTGGACTGCTCACATCACAATAACGCTGCGAATACTGGTGCCTTCGTGCATGTAGTCGAAGGCTTTGTTGATATCGGCCAACGGCATTTGAAATGTCACCATGTCGTCGATATTAATTTCGCCGTTCATGTACTGCTCGACGTAGCCAGGCAATTCGGTGCGACCTTTGACACCGCCAAATGCTGAGCCTTTCCACACTCGGCCGGTGACCAACTGGAATGGCCGCGTTGAGATTTCTTGGCCAGCACCAGCCACGCCGATGATGATCGATTGGCCCCAGCCGCGATGCGCGCACTCGAGCGCGGCCCGCATCAGGCCGACGTTGCCGACACATTCGAACGAGTGATCGACACCCCACTCAGTCATCGCGACAATGACTTGTTGGATCGGTTTGTCGTGGTCTTTAGGATTCACAAACTCGGTGGCGCCGAGCTTCATGGCAATTTCTTTTTTGCCATTGTTGATATCGATGGCAATGATGCGCGATGCGCCCGCGGTTTTTGCTGCTTGAATCACTGCCAAGCCAATGCCGCCGAGGCCAAATACTGCGATGGTGTCGCCTTTTTGAACCTTGGCGGTGTTGTGTACCGCCCCCAAGCCGGTGGTGATGCCACAGCCCAGCAAGCACACTTTGTCGAGCGGCGCTTTAGGGTTCACTTTGGCCAAGGCGATTTCAGGCACCACGGTGTATTCGGCGAATGTCGAGCAGCCCATGTAGTGAAAAATCGGTTGGCCATCTTTCGAAAAACGAGTGGTGCCATCGGGCATCAGGCCTTTGCCTTGGGTCGCACGGATTTTTACGCACAAGTTGGTTTTGCCTGAGGTGCAAAATTTACATTCGCGACACTCTGGTGTGTACAACGGAATAACGTGGTCGCCGACCGCCAACGAAGTTACGCCTTCGCCGATAGCTTCGACGATGCCGCCGCCTTCGTGGCCTAAGATGACTGGAAACAAACCTTCAGGGTCAGCGCCGGATAACGTGAAGGCGTCGGTGTGACACACGCCGGTCGCAATAATTTTGACCAGCACTTCGCCAGCCTGAGGTGGTTGCAAATCGATTTCTTCAACGGACAAAGGAGCGTTGGCTTTCCACGCGACGGCGGCCATAATTTTCATTCACGAAGTGTTCGCATTTCGGCGCGATTAGTCAACCGATGCATGCAAACTCCCGGTGCGCGCTGGCACAAATGTAGATCACGAGGCAAGCTGCGCCGGTGACGTCGCCGATCGATAGGACTGCACAATCAAGCGCAGTTACGCTCGCGTTGGCAAGTTTGCTCAGCGCCGCGGTCGGCGCACTTGCAGGGCTGGCGGCCGCGGTGTTTTTGTATTTGTTAGATCGGGTCACCCAGTCCCGCAGCGACCATGGCTGGTTGGTCCTTGGTTTGCCCGCCGCCGCTGCGGTTTTGGTCTGGGGCTATGCGCGGTTTGGTGCCACCGCCGGGCGTGGCATGGCGGTGATCCTCGACGAGCTTAGCGCAGGCGAGGTCGTACCCAAGGTCCCGTTGCGCATGGCCCCGATGGTGTTGGCTGGCACGTTGATCACCCACCTGTTTGGTGGTAGCGCGGGGCGCGAGGGCACGGCGGTGCAGATGGGCGCGAGCATAGCTAGCGGCGTAGCGGGCTTGGCGCGCGCGCCAGTGGCAGTGCGCAGGCTGGTCGTGATGGCCGGCATCGCCGGTGGCTTTGCTGCAGTATTTGGTACGCCGATCGCCGGTGTCTTGTTTGCGCTCGAGGTGAGTCGGCGCCGCATTGCATGGCGCCAGATGCTCATGGCTATCGTGCCGGTAATTGTAGCGGCGACCGTCGGTGATCAGGTGTGTTTGGCGCTGGGCACGGTTCACACCAGCTACAACGCGGGCCCCGCGCTACCGATTGATCCGGTACTCATCGGCAAATGGCTAGCGGTTGCAGTGGTAGCCGCCGGCGCTGCGCATGCGTACATATTTTTAGTCGACCGGGTCCGTGCGGTTGGTACCAAGATCTCGGCGCCGACGTTGGCTGCGGTCGGTGGCGCAGTGATCGTCGCTGCATGGTGGGCGTTGGGCGACACCTACCTGGGCCTCGGGGTGCCGACGATTGTGCGGGCATTTAGCGACGACAACCTGCCGTACTACGCGTTTGCCTGCAAACTGGCGCTGACTGCGATCACCATTGGTGTGCGTATGGTCGGCGGTGAAGTAACCCCGCTGTTTTTCATCGGCGCGACCTTGGGCAACGCGCTGGCTGGGCTGCTCGGTTTGCCAGTAGCGCTCTCGGCCGCCGTCACTATGGTCGCTGTGTTCGCAGCAGCAGCGCGGACTCCGTTGGCGTTGATTGCGATGGCTGGCGAATTGTTTGGCGGCCACGTCATGATCCATGCTGCCATCGTCATTGGCGCGACCGAACTGCTGATGATGCGTCGGTCGATTTATCCACTTTGGCCGAGTCCCGCTGCTGCGGCCAACTAGCTGGTGCGGCCCGGCGCAGCCCTGGTGCGACGTCGATTCGGTACGATCTCCGACCCAGCCCACAAAATCCTCAACATTTTGGGCCCCGCCCGCTAGTGCCGCGAGGCCGTCATTGATACCAAAGCTGCATGAGCAAAGTACTTATCATCGGCGCCGGTGGCGTCGGCGGCGTGGTCGCACACAAGTGCGCAATGGAAACAACAGCCTTTTCCGACATCATGTTGGCGTCACGCACGGTCAGTAAATGCGAAAAAATCGCAGCCGAAGTTAAAGCGATGCATGGCCGCACGATTCAAACCGCTGCTGTCAACGCTGACAACGTGCCGGAGCTGGTCAAGCTGATCAAAGCGTTTGGCCCCAAAGTTGTCATCAACGTTGCTTTGCCATACCAAGATCTCACCATCATGGATGCGTGTCTTGAAGCTGGCGTCGACTACCTCGACACCGCCAACTACGAGCCACCGGATGTCGCCAAGTTTGAATACTCGTGGCAGTGGGCGTACCAAGAGCGCTTCAAAAAAGCCGGGCGCATGGCGGTCTTGGGCTCAGGCTTTGACCCAGGCATGACCAATGTGTTTTGCGCCTATGTGCAAAAACATTTGCTCGACGAAGTTCACTTTGTCGATATCGTCGACTGTAATGGTGGTTCACACGGCAAAGCGTTTGCTACCAACTTCAACCCCGAAATAAACATTCGCGAAATTACCGCGCGTGGTCGGTACTGGGAAAACGGCGAGTGGATTGAAACCGATCCACTCAGCGAATCGATGATGTTCGATTACCCAGGTGTCGGCGAACGCAAAAGTTATTTGCT
>JAYWHS010000473.1:0-3823 GCA_043777635.1 Kofleriaceae bacterium
GGTGGCATTGCAATCACCAACGCGACCAATCAAGGCGTGATCTTGGCGAGCGCTGGTTCGACCGCGCGCTTGGCTGCGATTGATCCTGCTGGCGACGAAGATGTGTTTGCCATTAGCAACGATACCGCTAACCCGGTTGAACTGCGGTTAGACATTTGGAATCGCGCTACCGGTTTTGGTTTCGGGGTGCCATGTGGAGTTTCAATCGATACGGGTTTGATCTTGCGTGATGCCGCAGGTGTGTTGTTGGACGATAGCGATGATCGCTTGACAGGTAACGCCGATCGTTGCTCTGGCCTCGGCCGAATCTTGGCCCCAGGTGCCGTGGTCTATGCTCAAGTTGTGTCGTACGACGACGACGCCGTGATCACGAGCTACGGCTTGTCGGTTGGCCTTGCGCCCGTGGTGTGTGGTGACAGCCGCGTAGTTGCGGGTCTTGAAGAATGCGACGACGGCAATACCACCGCTGCCGACGGTTGCGACGCGATGTGCAAAATTGAAGGCACCGCAGAAGCCGAGCCGAATGAAGATGGCACACCATCAACCGGTGGCTCGGGCATCGCGGGCAATGACTTTGACAGCGCCGGTGGCGTTGCCGTAACCAACGCCACCAATCAAGGCGTGCGCGATATCGCGATGGGTGGACGGACCTGGCTCGCTGCGCTAACCGCCGCTGGCGATGAAGATGTATTTGCGATCACCAACGGCGGTGTGGTGCCGTACGAAGTGGTCATTAACGTTTGGGAGACAGCCCAAGGCGTAGGCAACCCGTGCCGCACCATCGACAGTGGCCTCAATATTCGTGACGCCGCAGGTGCCGTGCTCGCCAGCAACGACGATCGCAATGGCTCGGCTGATCGCTGCTCGGGGATCACGATCGTGTTGCCGGCTGGTGCAACCCGATATTTACATGTTGTTGAATTCGGCGATAATGCAATTGTGGCGAAGTATGCGCTCGAAGTTGTGCGCCGCGAAATCGCTTGTGGCGATGGCCGCGTGGTTGCGGGCGTTGAAGCTTGCGACGATGGCAACACCACGGCCGGTGACGGTTGTTCGGCTACCTGCACCATACAGGCTGGTTACGAATGCCAAGGCCAACCATCGGTGTGCGCGCTAATTCCATTTGCTGCGCAGACCCTGGCGTGCGTCGATATGACCGGCAGCACGGTGTTGCTTGCAACCGGCGATGACGAAGTTACGCCAACCGCAGCGCTACCGTTTTCGTTCAACTTGTACGGCACTACGATGACGCACTTCAGCGCTTCGACCAACGGCGCTGTTGGCCTGTTCATCAACGCTGCCGGCACGTTCTCGTCGGCTGCTTCCAATCCGAACACGGTGCCAAGCGCCAGCACGCCAAACGGCTACCTGGCTCCTTTCTGGGACGACTTAGAGTTGGCGAACACCGGCTTGCGCACGCTGACCAGCGGCGCAGCCGGCGCACGTATCTTCACCATCGAATGGAACGCTTCGATCTTCACTGTTGCGGATTCGAACATTGTTGTGCAATTACAATTCGACGAAGTCGGTGGCGGCGCTGAATTCCACTACTGCTCGGCTGTCGGCACGGCTGCCCGCGTTGGTGGATCGAGCGCAACCATTGCAGCTGAAAGCGCAAACGGCCTGAAGGGTCATGCGATCGGCATCAATACCACCGTGATCACACCGGGCACCTCGGCGTTTCGTTGGGTCTTTCCTTGAACTGACTTGACGCGATAGCGACGGCTCGGTGCAGACTTTGCCGGTCAGCTCAAATTCTAGCGCGCTATTGATCGCGGTGACCTTGGGGTTTTGCTCTAGGGTCGCGCGCCGGTCAGCGGTCAATAACCTACATGTGCCTGGCCTACCTCAGCGCGGCCGGTGCGTGTGAACCGTGGTTGACAGATCGTCGTTGCCCAAGGCGGCCGAGCGGCACTGCCACAACGCTGGGGCTCGGCACACGCTTTGCTGTTATCGGCTAGACCAGGCAGCCGCGCCAGCGGTGTCATCACTGGTAGTTTTTTACTAGGCTAGTTCCAAGGAGAACTCTATGAATCGAATCGTCGCTGCGTCTGTAGTTGCTGTCGCCCTCGTAATGTCGCCCGAGTTGGTGCAGGCCGAAGGAACCGTGGTGGTGCAAGGCGGCGTTTCCGTCGGACCGGCGATGAACAATCCCCCACCGCAGCGCTATCGGCGGCGGCCAGGCCCACGGCTCATGGCACCGTTACGTATCGATCTTGGCTACATGGGTGCCAATTCGACCTATGGCTTTCTATCTGGTGCCGAAGTCTCCGTCGGTGTGCACTGGGCTTCGCTGTCCCCGACGCCAACCTCGTTTGACATTGGCCTTGGTGTTTTAGCTGGCGCGATGACCAACCCAAATGTGCCAACCACCAGCGATGGTTATACCTATGGCGGCGTGTACGCCGAGTACGGTAAGTCGTTGAGTCGCGGTGACTTTTGGCGGACCTGGGCCTCGGGTCGCGCCGAGTACCTAAACGCCGATACCTTTGGTACCCAGCGTCGCGGTATCGGTGTGAGCGCCAAGCTTGAGGCCGAGCTGTATCTGCATGGTATTGGCGTTGCCCCCAACGGGATCTTCGTCGGTAGTTACGCTTTGGGTGTATATGTTGAAGCCGCCGCGCGCCGGTTGGGTGATGACGTCAGCTTGTTGCAATTTGGTACTGGCATCACGATTCGCACGCCGTTGGTGTGGGGTTGGTAGCTTTGGGCCTTTGAGAATTACGAACAAGTGCGAGGCGTGACGCGTCGAATTTGTAACGTTGACCTAGCCTCGCTGTTCGATCGCAACGTACAACGTGGTTATGAAACGTCCCGTTGCGAAGCGCCGTACAAAAAAACGCGCGCGTCCGATCGACATCGATGATTATCTGGCCGGGATGCCGCAACCAGTTCGCGCCACTTTAGAAAAGTTGCGTAAGACCATTCAACTTGCGGCACCAAAAGCCACCGAAGCCATTAACTACCAAGTGCCCACCTTTCGCTACCACGGCATGTTGGTTGGCTTTGGTGCCAGCGCTAGGTATTGCTCGTTGTACGTGATGAGCTCCACCGTGCTCAAGACGCTCAAAGAAAAACTCCGCGCCTACGAAATCTCAACCGGTGCCATCCGTTTTAGTGCCGAGTCGCCGTTGCCAGTGACGATCGTGAAAATGATCGTCAAAGCACGCATGGCCGAGAACAAAGCGCGCGCACTAAAAAAAGCCGTGTAGCCGCTACCTATTGGTCCGCCGGTAAAGGGCTGGCCAGTACACTGGCCATAGGGGCACGCAGGCCCTGGCAAATGCACTGGCCGCAATCGACGCTGATTATCCTAAGCATCAGTAATTATTCAATAAAAAATCGCAGATGATTGGCCTCGGTAATGCACTAGCTGCCTCCATGAAACGCTTTGCATCCGCTTCCTTCGCTTCGGCTGTCACCGCTGTGCTGCTCGCCACGGTCGGTGTCACGACCCCGGCGTGTGTTGATGAAGGCGCTGGCATTGAAGATGGCATCGATGAGGCGTTTGCTGATGCCGATGGCAAAGCCGACGGCTATAGCCTGAGCGAAGCCCAGGCCACGGCGGTCATGGCTGCGGCTGACACCTTGCCAGCCGATCAACTAAAAAGTGATGCCGGGTTGAGCTCGCGGGTTTCGGCCAACATTGCCACTTATGTTGCCGGCATTGATAAACGTCGTGGCACGGCTGATGATCAACAATTTGATTCGCTCGAAGAACTTGATGCGGTTGCCTATGTTGGGCCGCAAGCACTCACGGCGTTGGTGGACTATGTAAAGACCGCCGGTCTGGTGCGTAGCGATTTTTTGGGTCGGCATGATG
>JAYWHS010000474.1:0-13688 GCA_043777635.1 Kofleriaceae bacterium
TTCATCTTCGTACAAAAAGAAATTGCGCGACACTTGGACGTCGGTTTGGTCCATGAGTTCGGCTAGTGCGTATTCGGTGCCCAGTTTTTTGCGCAATGGATACCAATTGCGGGCCTCGATAACCTCCATCAATTTCGGTCCCGACATCAACACGTTCACGACGTAGTTACGCAGATCAAGTACCGGCAGAAATGTTTCGCGCCGCGACATTGAGCCCTCGCTCAAGGCCAAGGTGATGCTGGCTTCATGCATGGCTTTCTTTTTTGAAGACTTCCAAACGAACGCTGCGGTGATTGCGCTGGCAATCAAGATGATCATTGGAATTCGGGTCCGAGCGCGGCGTGCCATCCGCTGCAATTCGATGATGGCACCGCGGATCAAGGGTTCCTCGGTTTCGATCCAGTCTGGCGCTGGTCGTGGCGGTACGACGCGCGGCGCACCGTTGCCAAACATTTCACCACCAGACATGCGCTGTTTTAGCATGTGCTAGGTGGTGCCGACCGCATCAACCAACACGTTAAAAAGCGCTTCTGCGCTGGCCGCCCAGCCGCCACGAGCGCCTTTGGCCGCAACCGCAAGCGGGTCGTAGTCCACGGTGAGTTCGTGAATGAGTGCTGCGCTCAGTTGTGCGGGCTGTCGAGGTGGCACCATCACGCCGAGCTCGGCATCGGTAAGCAAATCTGGTACGCCCCCGACCTCGCAAGCCACCACCCGGCGGCCCGATGCCAACGCTTCAAGCACGACATTTGGCGTGCCTTCATTCCAGCTCGGCAGTACTAAAATGTTGCATGCCGCCATCCACGATGCGACTTGATCGGCTGGTAGCGGCCCGAGGCGTACGATGCGACTTGCCCGTTCTGGACCTAAGGCGTTCGCAGCCTCGGCGATGGCGTTGGCTGATTCGCCACCACCAACGAGCGCAAGATAATTGTGCGGGCTAGCATCGAGCACGGCCGGTGCAGCAGCGAGTAGATCCAGCACGCCTTTGGCGGGCTTTAAGTTGCCGACGTAAAGTGCGAGCCGAGCGTCGGCTGGAAGGCCGAGAATTTGTCGCGCTGCGCTGCGGTCACTGCGATCGCGCGGCGCGAACCGCTCGCTATCGACACCATTTGAAACCAGCGCAATTCGTGCTGGCGCAACGCCAAGTTCGGTAACTTTGTCGGCCAGCGCCCGGCTTACCGCGACGATGCGCGCGGCGCGAGGCAAGGCCCATTGCAACATGCGACGAGGCCCGGGCATTTCCGCTACATTGTTGATATCCGAGCCGTGCAATTTTACCACCGCCGGTACACCGAGGGCTTGGGCAAACAACACCGCTGCAAATCCGTCGGGGTAGGCCCACGATCCGAGGACGACGTCGATTTTACCGCGATAGCGTGGCACCAAACGTGCGAGCGAGGCGGCGTAGAGTGGGCCCCACGTGCTGTGGGCCATGCGCGGTACAAACAGCGTGCGCGGATGGCGGACGTGCAGTCCGGCAATTTCTTCGACGGTGGGCACCGCTGCTAGGGCACCGGCGCTTGAACGCTGGCCTAACAAGCCAGCCCCAGGGAACCACGGAATGGTCGCCAACACTTCCACGTCACAGTGTTTAGCTAATGCCGCAAACTGTTGCCGGTTAAATGGTGCCGATAGCGGCTCGACGGCATTAGGAAAAATTTTGGTGACGATCAGAACGCGCAAGGCAGGCCTCGCGCGACATCGACGTTAGCTGCGCGCACGCTACGAAATGCCAAACACTTTATCCATGCGCAATAACTTGAAGATGGCCAAGGGCTGATCGCGGGTGCCCTTCATCTCCATTTTACCGCCTTGAGCTCGGATGCCTTTGAACAGTTTTACCAGCGCAGCAACACCCGAACTATCGATTAAGTCTAAGGCGCTTAAATCGACGACAACTCGGCCTGGTTTGGTAGCCAGCAGCTGATCGATGCGTTCGGCCAACGATGGGGCGCTGTTGATATCGAGCGAGCCGCGCACCATGAGGGTGGGCAGGCCTTGTTGGGTTTGAACGTCGAAAGATGCTGTCACGGGAGGGCCTTTGTACGGTTGCGTTGATCCGACCTCAGGTCGGTTGCGAAAAATCACTGTGGCTCACGGGCGTCACCAGGCGCTTGCTAAGTCGCCAAAGGTTCGGTGGACCTGGATGATAACTCATTTCATCGAGCATGGTCCGTGCGATGTGGAGACCCATGCCGCCCTCGGGTAGTTCGTCGAGCGCCGGCGCCGGGACTGAGGCAAGGTCGAAAATCGACCCGGTGTCACGCAGTTCGAGCGCTAGCGCGGTTGGGGTAACCAAGGCGGCGATTTCAATGAGCCCACCGCCGCTGCCAGCGTAGGCGTGCAGGGCGATGTTGTTGTAAATCTCCATAAACGCCGACACGAACGCGGTGTCGAACGGGTGCTGCACTTGAAATGCACTGCTGCGGTCATCGAACATGTGGGAGCCTGAAACCAACCTGCAAGCCTCGGCGACAAAGCGTACGGCGACGGTGCGAAAACGCAGGTGCCCAGGTACGACCAGTCGAAGAGTTGCCACGCTCATTGCTCGACAAGCATAACAGGACTTCGTGGTCCGTGATAGGATCAAACCTAGATGCTACGCAGTGTACGGTTGGTGAAACGAGCGATTGATGTAGCCGGTGCTGCGACCGGTTTACTGCTAACGGCACCGTTATTGCCGTTGATTGCAGCAGCGATCTATGTCGATTCGCCTGGCCCAATTTTCTATCGCCAGCGTCGGGCCGGCAGCCTGAGGGCGGTGAGCACGAGCAACGGTGTTCGACGCTTGCACTTTAATGAATTCATGATGACCAAATTTCGCACCATGCGCATGGATGCGGAAAAAGCCACGGGCGCGGTCATCGCGGGTGCCGACGATCCACGGATCACCAAAGTAGGTAAATTTCTGCGCAAGAGCCGGCTCGATGAGCTGCCGCAATTTTGGGACGTGTTGCGCGGCGAAATGAGCATCGTTGGACCTCGGCCGGAGCGGCCGGAATTACTCGAACAATTGGCCTATGCCATTCCGCTGTTTGAAGAACGCATGCGCGACGTCAAACCGGGTATCACCGGGTTGGCGCAAGTGTCGCTGGGCTACACCGGTTCGATTCCCGAAGGCAGCGAAATCGCCAAGCTCGCTGCGACGCTGCAAAATCCATACGGTATTGAAGAAACCAAGGGTTCGCTGGCCGACGATATGCGCATCAAGTTGCTCTACGATTTGGCCTACTCAGCGTCGATGGAACGCCTCGATACGTTCTTGCATACGGAACTCGGGATCATCGTCAAGACACCGTTGGTGATGCTTAAAATGACCAGCGGGCGGTAGCGGACCAACGCTGGTAATTTTGCTGACCGACGCGAATGCTACTGCGAATAGATAAACGTAACCGTTGTGCAAACCGGCATTCCGACGCCGTTGCGAGTGAAGGGCCGGTATTTCCAGGTTGCGCGAATGGTGTTGAAAATTTTGCGGTCGAAGTCGCCGAAGCCCGACGACGTGAGCATGTTTGTCGATGCAATCGTGCCATCTGCTGCCAGGCAGAGTTTGACTCCGACGCGAACCGTGGAGACTTTCATACGTTGCATATGAGTTGCGGTAGCGTGGTCAGGGATGATGGCTTTGACGCCCGCGAGTCGCAATTGTTCGATTGAGGTCGGCGCTATGAAGGTGGGTGCATCGCTGGTAGCGGGCGTCACTGGATTTGGTGACGCAACGGCGGCAACATCGCCGGTATCCTCCTTTGGTGGCGGCACTTGCACGGTCGGTGGTTTCGGTGCGTCAAGCGCTGCCAATTCTTCAGACGCAATGAGGCCACAAACCGCGACGCCTTTGGCTGCGCCAGACGGTACGTAGGCTTGATAGCTCCAGGCTTGAGTGATTTTTTCTGCGATGTGCAGCGCTGCTTCTTGCTGCAGGTTGGCCGAATACTCGACCCGCTCAATAGCACCGTCGGCGGTAAGGCACACTTTAAAAACCAAATCCTTCCCGCCTTGAAGATCAACCGGCGCATGATAGATGCGCAGTGCATTCAGCGTCGCTGCATCGATGTTGAGCTGCGGCGGTGGCGGCATGTGTTGAGTCTTGACGCCGGCACACGCGACCCATGTGGTGCTCAGTGACAACACCGCAATCACTGCTGGTGATGCTACGTCGGTGTAACGTCTTGGTGTCGTCATACTGCAAGGTTGCATCGCTTGCGAAGCGAGTCAACGCGATGGCTGTACTTGCGCGAATAGCAACTGCGCTGCGTACGCCGAAAATTATAGAACTCCGCCCGGCCTGCATCCAAGTGAACCCAATTATAGTTGGCTTAAAGCGGGCGATAGGCATTGCGCCAAATCTATGCAGCGATATGCGCGGTGCGGCCACAGCAAACAATCTCAGTGAACTTTTTTGACGTTTCCGTAAGCTCCGTCGGTCGTGCGCTGGGGAAAGCACGGCACCGGCACCACGGTTGGCGTCGCTTGCGAAAACAGCGCAGGTTGGCCTAGCGGGCCGCGCCGGGATCTTGAATTCTTCGCTACGAGCGAAAATAGGTAGCAACCAATACACCCAAGCGGCCGATTGACTCAGTCACCATGAAGCAATCACCTTTGAGCTACATCGTCTCTTTCATCGTCACTGCATCGATCATCTTCTACATTTGGCGGGATGCACCAACCAGCACCATGTTGCTAATGTTGGGCGCCGTTGTTACAGGTAGACTGTTGTTTGCGATCGCACGCGGACCAGGCCGCCCAACACCTTTGCAGCAGGCGATCGAGGCCGCGTCCCCATCGGCGTCGCGCGCTGCCGCCGCATCCAATTTCAGGGCATCAGTGCCAGCCCGTGGCCCGTCGAACTGGCCACCAACGTGTTAATCGAGCGATAGAGCGTAGAACAACAATACACCACGTCGCCCTGGCGGATCGATCGGCCGTGAGGCTTGCTGTTCCCTGGCCGCCCCGGCCGCCAGTAACCCGGCGGATACGTCAAAAACATGCAGTTTCAATTACTTGCAAGATCTGCGAAGTTGGCTTGGTGATTGCAAACTGTTGTCATCACCATGAAGACCTCCATCCGCACCAGCCTGTTTGCCTTCGCCACCGCAGCCGTTTCCTTCACTGCTGCTTGCGCCACTGAAGCCGATGTCGACAGCTACGATGATGTCGATAGCCGTGGTGGTAAAGAAGACGCGTTTAACAGTACTGCGGTCGATCGGCTGGCCGACATTCCGTTCTACTTCTCAGTGCCAAAAAGCGCGGTGACCATTCCGCTCAATCGCGCTGGTTACCCATACCCGACGCTGTGGAACAAATCGATGCAAGGCGACGAAGCTGGCCTGCGCATCATTGCAATTCGTCAAACCGCTGGCGTTGCAGCACACAAAACCGCGCGCCGCGAAATGGCCACCAAACTCGCTGCTGCTGGCGTGTTGCAAGACGGCGACTTGGTGTTGACCTTCCGCCCTGAGTTGGCGGGCACCATGGCCTACCCACACATTCAAATGGGCGCGACCCACGCTGGTTTGGTCTACACCGAAAACGGCGCGGCCTACAACATCGATAGCCCACTCGACTCCATGTACGTTGGTCAGTTCGATTCGGCGCACTACGCTGGCAACGGCACCGACGACGCTGGCACCGATGCACTGCAAATTGTTCGTCCACGCGTGATGGAACAAGCCGGTCGTCGCGATAAACTTAAAACCTGGATCAAGAGCCTCAAGTCGGCGTTGCCTCGCATCAATGGCGCACGTCAACAAGTGAAGTTTCAATCGGACTACATGACCCCAGCGTTTGTCAGCTCGGGCAAAACCACTCGTCAAACTGTGACGCTGTTGGGCAAAATCATCCTCGAACAAGACACCAGCACCAAGTTGCCAATGTTCTGCTCGGAATTTGCGTGGCACATGATTGCGTTGTCGAACTGCACCGCTGAAGAAATTCGCTCGGCGCCGGCCGCTGGTGCAAGTTGTGTCGACGAAGTGTTTGCGCCAATGGCAATGGTTGGCAACGGTGACAAAGTTGGTTTGGCTGATGGTCCACTTTTGTCGGCCATGCAATTGCCTGCCGCCGCGCGGGGCCCTGCCATCGCAAGCATCTTCGCCGAAGGTGACGCTGCCAAGTTGTCGTCGGGCCACCGTGCGGTTGCCCAACAAATCGCGCCACTCATGGGCCCACTGTCGCAATTCTTCGGCGCCAAAGCTGCTGGCGCAACCGACGCGCAAATGGCCGATGCCGCCGACCAACTGAACGCTAACTTCCCACTCAACTACTCGCCAACCGGCTTTTTGGTCCAAGCCATGGGCGACAAAGCCACCCGTAAACTTGACTACGTTGCGACCGTCGCTTTTGTCAACGGCTCGGGCTTAGACAAAGCCAAGCTGCTGTCGCGTAACCCAGTTCCTTGAAGCTAGGCCGACGCGTCGTCGGTTTCTTCGCCACTTGGTACCTGTGTAAGGAGCATCGCAAGATGCTCCTTTTTTGCATTTGCGTGGCATCGCGGCACCAGCGTTGCGTCGGCGGTAGCGTCACAGCTATGCAACTTTGACCCGCTTGGTTTTAGGTTTCGTGGCAATTGCTGCGGCGATCGTGCGAAGAATCGCCATTCCGCGTCACCATTCTTTCGTAATGTCGTCGACGGCTCGACGCACAAGTTGCGCGTCCACTATCGCAATACTGCCGTTGGCGTATTGTCTAAGGCAATGTGTGATAGCTAGTTATATGCGTCATCTGATTTGCTTGTTTGTGGTTTGTTTTTTCGGAGCTTGCCCAAAAGAACGTGACGCTTCAGGCGTCGCGGGCCAAGCGGCAACGGGGGCGGCGCAACAGCCTGTGCAAGCCGTCGCGCAGCGCATCACCAACCCATTTTTGTATCGTATTGAAAAAGGTACTGCAGTGAGTTACGCGCTGGGCACATTTCACGTTGGTGTGATGGCGAGTCAGCTGCCGGATGAAGTCAATGCGGCGATGCGTTCGGCGAAAACTGCAGTGTTCGAAACCGAAATGCCGACGGGGCCCGCGCTGCAACGGCTAATCACTCGCACCGATGGCCGTACGCTGCGCCAGGAACTTGGTGAGAAGCATTGGGCTATCTTGGTCAAGAAATTCGGTGCTGGGGCTGAGCAACTCAACTCGTTCACCACGGCCATGGTGACCATGTTCGTCATGATGAGTGATCTGCCACGGCGGCCTGGTTTGGATATCGAACTGCTGGCGCAAGTAAAAAGTTATGGCCTTGCCACGCAATTCCTCGAGGACATTAACGCGCAAGCTGCACTGTTGACGAAGTTCTACGATGTAAATCTGTTGCGGCTGTATGTGGAGCAACCCCAGCTAGCAATCCAGGGGCTAACAAAGATGCAAACATACTATGAAGCGGGTGATGCGCAGGGCCTTGTCACCGAGATGCAAGATGAATCGGCGTGGCGCCTCGCCGGCAAAGATCACATGTTTGTGCAAGCTTTTAACAAGGAGATGCTCGACGATCGTACACAAAACTGGCTGATCGCACTTGGCCCGCAGTTCGACGCTGGTGGGCTGTTTATTGCGGTTGGTGTCGGCCATTTAATCGGCGAAAAAGGCCTGATCGCGTTGCTTGAAAAGCAGGGCTACCAGGTAACCCGTATCTCGGCAAAATGAGTGTGAGCTGCAATCGCAAAAAACCGGCACGTTGGCATACGACAATGCTTGATGCCGACCGCCGAGGCGAGCCGTTGACCCCGCCGCGTTGAGCCAATCATCAAAAATTTTGACCTGACCAAGTACTGCGCTAGAATTTTTTATGCGCGCAAAGTACTGCAATGATTGGTTGGCTCGTCGTCGCGGACCGCGGATTCCACTCGAAACGATCTGCTCAGTAGTGGCTGGTAACAAGCAGCGGCACGCCAATGTGTTGGAGCTTTCATCCGAGGGACTACGCTTGGAGCGGCCGTTCGATCCGCAGCATGCCAGCCGCACGGTGTCGCTTGAAATCGAAATTCCTCAGCTCGATGAAATCATCCAAGCGCAAGGCCACGTTCGCTTTGCGCGGTTGACGCCCATGGGCGGTACCCATCCTGATGGCTCGCCGCGCTTCTGGTGTCAGGCCGGCATCAAAGTTGAGTTATCCAACCACGACCGCCGGTTCTTGTATGAATACGTCGGCGATCATCATTCCATGATGCAAAGCGAATACTACTCGGTTCATTGGTAGCGCACGTTGGTTGTCAAACCACGTCGCCGTCTTGTTCGCTGACTTTGCTGAGGGTTAGCCCTCCGGCATACACTAGCAACAAGCCATGTTCTTGTTCCCACTCGCAGTCACAGTGTAATGACACGTATATGCCGCCGTCATGCTGCTCGATCATGATGTGGCGGGGCGTAACGAAATCCCAGATCTGAGCGGGCTCGACGATTTGGGCCATGGCTTGGTTCCAATCTTGTTCGCCCACGGCATCAATGTATGCGTGACAGTTTTGCAACACTTGGGGGGATGCGCTGAGGCGCGATTGATCATCGAGTTGAAGAAATGCTTGCATCGCCTGCGCCGCGAGTGGCAACCATGGTTGTTGCGCCGTATCTTGTGGATTGTAGCCCGCAAAGGTTACCGGCAACGTGGTTGCAAATAACGGAATCGGCACGTGCGCTGTCCACCAGTCGGCAAAATCAGATTGCTCCATAGTGCCGATGCCAGCCATGGTGATGGAAGTTTGGGTGATCTTGATCGCAGCAGGGGGTGGCACGTAGATATCGCGCAACGCGGCGTACCGTTTGCACAGTTCTTCATCGACAAGTGGTTTGGGCACGGCCGTGTTGCCGAGCAGCCGAAACATTTCTTGAATCGTGGTTTTAGTATCGCCGTGCTCGCGGGTGATAATCGTCAGCGCGGCTGCGGGTCCATTGCCTTGTAACTGCACCGCTGTGTAGTTGTATGCGGAGGGGAGATACATCCAGCTGCTGAATTGCTGGGTGAAATACGCGAGTCCCATCACATATGTTTCGGATTGATAGTCCGGATCATCGGGGCTGCAGTTGAGCGTTGGATGATAGCGCCGCACGATCAACAGTGAGTTGCCGTCGGCATTGAAGCAGGCCAACTGCCCGTAGGCTGCGATTAAGCCAGCGATTTTAGCTAGGCTTTCGTCGTCGTTAGCAGCGAGTAAGTCTAGCTCATCGCCAAGTTCCCATCCGGTTGTGCTGCTCATGGTAATGCCTAGTTTGAAGGGCAGGTCGCTGTGCGGAAACTTACTGGGCCGGCATAACAAAATCGCGGGCCACGGCCATGTGTTGCATGCCGGTCGCAGCGCTGTCGCCGACCTGAGCGGGCGCAAACGTCGCATCGAGCTGAGTCTGCGAAAACAGCCGGGTATCGAAGACGAAACCCGACGCGGTGGAGATGCCGCCGATTGTGGTTGTTACCGTCAAGGGCTGTAGATCAGGGTCGGCGAGTACCCAATCGAACGGTCGATTGCGCGGCGAGTTAGTGGCGCCCAGGCCATTTTGGTCAACTGGTGCGGCCACGGCGGTTTGCACCACCGCACTAAGTTTCATGAGCGCCGATTCGTTGCGGGTGCCGGCATTAAGATCGCCGCCGAGCACTAGATAGTCATTCCCTGGGATATTCGCTTGAATCAGGCCAATCAACTCGTCGGCTTCTAACGGTCGTAGCGTGCCATTGGTGGACAAGTGCAGACTCACCGCCCACAAATCGCGTGGCGAGTTGGGTAGATCAATGCGCGCGTACACAAACGTGCGATTAGGGATTTGCGAATCCGTCCATTCGCCCGCTGAGATGATGGGAAATCGACTCACCACACCGTTGGGGATAGCGCCAGCGCCTCGGGTAAAATATGCGCCTGCACCGAAGGTGGTATCGACGAATGTCCGCATTGCGGTAGCACTGTTGTCGCCGAAGTTCATCTCTTGGACCAGCGCGATATCCGGCTGCAGCGCGGTGAAAATTCGTACGCCATGGCCGCCGTCGTAGTTCTGCAGGTTACCCGACGATAGGTTGCCAGCCACGACGCGCAGCGCTACGGGTATTTCGAGATTGCACTGTGCGCTACAATCGTCGCCGCTGACCAGATTGCCATCGTCGCAGCTTTCGTGCAAATCGATGATCGTGTCGCCGCATACTTCGATTTTTTTGCAATCGGCCGAACAGCCATCGCCACCGTTGGCGTTGCTATCATCGCAGACTTCGCCGACGGAAATTGTCGCATCGCCACAGCGCGGCAACTTACAATTGTTGCGGCACTCGTCGGTGTCAACGCTATTGCCGTCGTCGCAGGCTTCGGCACGATCAACCCGTTGGTCGCCACAGCGCTCAATGGTGCAGTCGCTCCGACAGCCATCGCCGTCAACAACGTTGTTGTCATCGCAGGCTTCGGGCGCGGTAAGCGTACCGTCGCCGCAGCTCAGGCCACAATCTGCGCCGCACGCATCGGGTGTCGCTTCGCCGCCCGAGCCACAGCCTAGCAATGTCCCGCTTGCAGTTGCGGCAATGGCG
Organism: Kofleriaceae bacterium; assembly: GCA_043777635.1. GTDB lineage: Bacteria > Myxococcota_A > Polyangia > Haliangiales > Haliangiaceae > JABFXX01. The sequence goes on from JAYWHS010000474.1 coordinate 10,478, forward strand.
ACTACCGTTGCGAAACTCAAGGCCCACACAAGCGATAATCGCTGCTTTGCCCTGGTCTCGGGACAACGATAGAGCCTGGCCATACTTCGCATTGTCGCCAGACTATCACGATAACCCTTGGTCCGGCTGGGCAACGGGCCGGCCTCAGTTGAAGAAGGCGCCGAAGGTGGCGTGTCAAGCAAATGGGAGGGTATGGCTGCGTTGCAGGCTAATCAAGAGTTTATCGCTGAGCACGCGGATGCGAAAGCGCGGATGCTAGCGGGAGAGGTCGCGAATTTTCCGCGTGGCACCGTCGCGATGTCGCAGTTGCTTGAGGCCAAGTATCTGCGAGTTCCGTGGCCGCCGGTGGATTTGAACCAGCGTGATGAGCGTGGAACGTTGGTGTTTGACGAGCTGCTGCGTGCGTTGTAGCGATTGAATTGCATTCGAAAGAATAATTATAAATGCCATAGCTTGAAACCTTCGGCTGCCGCGCGCGGCCTGTTTGGGGTTTCGGAACGTGTGTTGTGTGTGTGATATTTGGCCGTATTGCCGCCAGTTTCGAGCCTGTAGAATCCCACGGACCTGAACCTGAAATGGTAGCCCGCTGAAATATACGGGCGGTAGCAGTCCGCACATGGCCGGATGCGTCAACTCTTCGGCCGCATGGGTCCAGCGCGGGTGCTGCACCTACGGCACGCTGGCATTATGCTCATTCGAATAAGGCGTGGCGGAATTACTACATTCTTTTATTGCGGCATCATCGGGCTCGCGATGAATGCGGCGGCGCAACCGGCGCAATCTTTGAACCTTTCACCCACATCGCCGGCCGACGGGCCGTCACTGGCATTCAACCTTGGTCAACTGCAACCGTGGGTGCTGGGTGGCGCCAATGTTGAGGCCGATCTACGCATCGGCCATTTGGTCATCGGCTATTCGCACGGTTGGTCCCTCGACCTGCAAGGCGCGGCCATCGTAGGTGATATGCGCAAACAGCGTGTGGTCCTGCATGTGCCGTATACAACCGGGCTTGGCGTTGGCTATGCGCAGTATGTTGACTCGCTGCATTCATTTTTTGATATTCGCGCTGAGGCGAAGTTGCACCGCTTTGAGGCGGCCTATGATTCGACCGATGGTCGGCAGCGAACCAAGATTGCAAACTACTCAACCGTTACCATCGGTGGGGGTGCGTACTGGACCTGGCTGCCATTGGCGAACCGTCGCGACGCGCTACGCGGCATAAATTTTTCAACCAGCGTGCGCTATTGGCCAAATGTGGCGTCGACCCTCGACGATGACGCAGTGGCGTATATGAATCAAACCACCGGTGCCACCGAGGTGCATCAAGCTGCGAAGATCGGCATTGCCAACACGCCGATCATCGTAAATCTTTCGGTCGGTTACGTTTTTCAATAAGCCGCATCTGCGATTGCGGCGCCACCGTGCTATCGACGTAAGATGGCGAGCACGATTGCGGCCTCCGTGGTCGCGCGGATCTACGACGTAGCGGTTGGCCAAGGCGTTTCCGAAGCTACGCTGTGCGCTACGATTGGTCGATCGCGGACCGAGTTAGTTGAAGACGCGCGGGTGACGATCGATGCCACCTTTGCATGCTTTGCAGCCTGTATGCAGCACACCCAGGATGCAAGCTTTCCACTGCAAGTCGCACAAGCGGTCGCCGTCGAAGATTATCCGGTGTTGGGTTTTGCGATGATGACTAGCGCCACGGTGACCGAAGCTTTCGACCGGCTGGTGCGTTACGGTCACTTAATTAGCGATTCCGGCACCTGGCGAATGCGCGAGAGCCGCCGCGAGGTTGAACTTTGTTGGCTACGCGCTGGGCGCCGCAGCCTCGGTCACCGTGTTGCCAACGAATGTGCTCTGGCCGAACTCTTGGGTGGCTTGCGCAGCAACTACGGTAAAAATTTGCGGCCGGTAAAGGTATATTTTCGCCATCCGGCACCTGCGGACGCGCGCGCGCACCAACGCTATTTTGGCGCGCCGATCGTGTGGGGGGCAACCAAAGATGCGCTGGTGTTTACAACCCAGTTGTTATCCCTGCCGGCATCAAAATCAAATGTGGCGATGAGCCGATACTTTGATGGCTTACTCAAACGTCACGTTCAAGCGCACGCGAGTTGTGCCGGGCGGGTCCAACAAGTACTCACCGTTGGGCTATCGTCGGGGCGTCCATCCGCCACGGCGGTGGCGCTGCAACTCGGGATGTCGGAACGCAGCCTGCGGCGCGCACTTGCCGAGGAGGCCACCAGTTTTCGCGATGTACTGGACGAGTTACGTCGCACGATAGCGTCGGATATGATTGAGGCTAATAAATCAGGTACCGAGATCGCGTTTCTGTTGGGTTTTTCTGAGACCTCGGCGTTGAGTCGAGCGTTTCGGCGCTGGCACGGCACCTCAATGCGTCGGCGATTAAAATGAAACGCCGACTAACAGGTTGCCTTGCAAAAACCAATCAGGTTTGCCGTCGCGTGGACCAATATTATTTACGTCGAGGCCAAGGTAGCCAAGGCTGGTGAGCACACCGAACTGCGCGGCCACGTAAAAGCCCACGGCGGACCCCGCTCCGAGCGTTCGCTCGTTCGCTCCATTTCTGGGCCCAGGCTGCGCGAAAAATCCGCCAGGCGAAAGAAAGTCGAATCGGTAGCCAATGTTGGTCGAACTGAACAACGTGACGGGTTCGTAATATTTACCATCAACTTTATTTGTGCCCCAGGCTTTGCCACCGAACAGCATCGCTTCCGCGTGCAGGCCACGCCAGAAATAGTGGCGATAGCCGATTTCGCCCATGTATTCGCTGATCGATGCGACCACATCGTGGTCGATGTTCGGTCGTAGGTAGGCGCCTACCACGACATCACCGTGCGCTTGTGTTGCGCGTCCCCACACGGTCCGGGTGGCACGCACTTGGAAGATATTGACGGTGGGGATAAACGGTTGAATGAGCTCGGTTTCGATACCCCAACGATGGTCTGCAGCGTTGGACGCAGCGCTTGGTGCAACGTCTGGCGCAGCGTTTGGGTTGGCCCAGGCTGGTTGGGTAAGCCCGCCACACATCACGAGTCCGAACAGCGCAGAAACAACAATACTAGGCTTTGACATAACGCCAGCATGGCATCGCTCGCGCCTCGTCGACTTGCCGGCCTCGGCCAGTGAGTTGACGCGAACGGCCAACTACTAGGTACGGATGCGCGAGGCGGCAGCGCCTACTTGA
>JAYWHS010000475.1:0-13688 GCA_043777635.1 Kofleriaceae bacterium
TAGCAGAATCCGACGCGCTCATAGCTGCTGCGAACGCAGAAATTGCGAGATTGAAAGCTGAAGTCGTCGTTATGAAGGCCGAAGAAATGGCGGTGCAAGCAGCGATCGCCAATTCCACGCCAGAATACCGTTTACAATGCGCGATCAACTACCAGGTGCGTTCGATGATCGTTACGGATCATCCCTTCGGTGAGACGCCCGCCGCCGAACTGCTGCTGGCTAAGGCTGTCACCCAACGTGCTGCTGCATTGTTGAACAAAACGTTTGAAGAATTATTAGCCTCGGAAGAGATCACCAAAGCAACGCTCGACCTATTGATGAAAATCGGCAGCGGCGAATCGACCGACCAGAACGCACTTGCTGGTATGTTTTTAACGACACTCGATTGCAACAAAACTCTCGGGTTGTCAGACCTCTTTCCGTAGTCCCCAACCCTACCGGGCCAATTCTGTTTGGCGTTTTGCACACCTCGCCACGGCCCGCGCCGTGCCTTTCTTACAAGTCCTAAACTCGCTCACACCTAGTTCGCTTCCGTCAACAGCACATATGGTCGCCCAACGCCGCTGTTGATTGGATCTATTTCTTTGCCGCCGATGATCACAAAGATGCGACTGCCGCGGATTATAATTCCGGCGCCCGTTACGTGTTTTTCGTCGGCAAAATCGGTGCGAAACACGTTGATGCCACCAGCGGTAATTTTCGTGATCTGAAATCTGCCGGTTTCCGACTGTGATTGAAAATACAAATCGCCGTTTTCATCGATCGCTGATGGTCGGTACGCGCTGTCAAGCCGATCTAAATTGAAGGTGAGTTGACGGCTAGCGATGTCATAGATGAAGGTGGTGCTTATGTACCGAAGATTCAGTTCCTCCTCTAGCCAGCCGATGATTTTGGTGCCGTCCAGCGTACGGTTGGTGGTGAACTTGAGGAAGATATCCGGTTGCTGTTTGGCGGCCAACGCCGCGCTGGGCAAGGATGCTTTGAGTTCAAGCGTGCCATTAACGAAGGCGGCCGGGTTCGGGCTACCACCGACAATGCTGTGTACGCTGAGCGCTTCGGCGGTGAAACTAAAATACAAAATTTCACCGTCGGGCGTGACCTCCATCGCCGCTTTGCGGATTTCACCCGGTGGAAAAATGGTGCCCGCGCCAAAATACACTTCCGGGAATCGATAGAAAACTTCGCGCTCAACACCCGCAGCAACCAGATGGCCAGCAAATGAGCGCTGCCACGATCCTTGGGTGTTATCGATTACGCGCGTCACAACAAAACCCGGCCCCGCTTGAAAGTCTTGTTGATTGTCGTAGACCCTTGATGGACCCTGTTGGACAAATGGCGAGGATGGCGTTGGTAACCAACTAGCTTCCCCTTGGGTTTCACCGTTCGCTCCTTTCCAGGTTAGGTTTGTAGTGCCAGGAATGTAGTCCGTGCCGTCACCAAGGGTGAAAACGCGCGAGTTGAAGTCTTCGTCAGGTGCGCCAATGGGCTTGGCGGTGGCTACACCACTTGCAGTGTTAATACTTAGGCGCGACATAGTGCTGTCGGTGCCGAGAATTCCATCAACACTAACGAAGGCCTGAAAAAGGTCGATGTCGCCGCCGTTAGGTTGCGCGCCTAGTCGAGGGATGCCGTAAGAAACCGCTAACCGACGGTCAACCGTTTCACCTTCAATGCCCCAGATTTTGCGCAACCCGTGGCCTTCGATGAAAGCCTGGCCGCCAATGTCTGGATACAATCCCTCATCACTGGGGCCGCAGCCAAGCGGCCAGGTGCCCAACAAGACGCAGCTCCACAACGCGGACGTTTTAGCAAACATGCACCAACGTACCTCAGCGAGCGTGATGGTAGCGCCACAAATCAAGGATTCGACGCTGGTGGCCAGCATAGGGTGACTACGCTTCTGAACGCAGGCGTACCCAAACTACTAGAGCGTTATGGCTTGTCTGATCCGCTTGCTTCGTCGGTTTCATCGCGTGTGGCACGAATGCCAAGCCCAACGCCAAGCCGAGCGAAACAGGCAAAGGATTTACGTCCGCCCCTCGCCTCAACCAAACTGCAAACACTATCGTTAGTCAGTGTAGAGCACTGCACTACCGAATTTGCAAATCCAATAACATTTGCCATTTGAAGCCGTCAGTCTCGATCTCGCGCCGCCCACATTGGCGCTCGTGCACCAATGTAGGACATGTACACGTCTTGATGATCGCGAATCCTCGTCGAGGAATCGTGGCGTAGCAACCAGGGCCAGCCGCCCCCAAGTTCTTGGGTTTTTCAGAGCGAACGCAGCGAGGTGCTGGCAATGCGCGGTTCGTGCGGTGGCACATGATCTGCAATCTTCGAGGCCAGGAAGGATTGTGTAGATGTCCGCATTATCAAATTCACTCATTGTGGCTGTTGTTGGGTTACTTTTCTCAAATGGGTGTGGTGGTGGCGGGGATAACAATGTAAGCGATTGGGATACCTCAGGCGAAGGTAGCGCGCGTACTCCAGGCACGTTGGTAAGCAGCGCGCAACCACTGCCAGCCGGGATGACGACGGCGGGCGAAGCTCCGTGGACGATTCGATTGTTGTCGTACCACCCTGGCCCCGTCGTGCCGCGTCGCATGTATTTCGCATCGTGTACACCGCCTGGTGGCGCGCCCAAACTCTTGGTGTCGGTCAGTCTTCAACCAGAGACGGCCACCGACCAGCCGCCAATCGTGACCGGCGCAGTTTTCGAAGCGCAGCTAGATGCGACGACGGGTGCACTCAAGCCAACCGGCGCCGAACGCGCATTCCCGGAGTGCCGCGAAATGCACGGTATTGCAGCGAAGAGTGACTGCTCAGTAATCGGTGTGCTGTGTCGCCGCGCATCGCGCGCATCAGAAACCGAGCCTGCAACCAAAGATATGGTTGCCGCCCTCACCGACACCGGCATGCGCGATTGGATGACGCAACCCGGAACTCCAGCACAAGGTGAACAGCGCAACGACGAAGAATGGCTGTATGAGTGGACAGATGGCACGTTCGCTAGCGCGCCATCGACCTACGTTGCACACAAAGCAATCGGCGGCTGGGTCTACGGCAGTCAATACCTTGTGTACGGTGAATCCGACGATACCTTTGGGCTTTCACTCAAAGCCACAGTCTATGGCGGTGGCAACTGGCACGAGGGCGATGCCATGCTCATCGTCGATCGGCGCGACCACAGCATTAGCCAAAATCGCGGTTGGTTCTGGGGTTGCGCGGCTGGGCACACGCTGTTTAATCACCCAACGTTCAACCCGGCGACCTCGCAATATGCAGTTACCTGCGGCACCGATTTGGGCGTGAAACCCGACGACGGTGGCGGCTTCGGCGGGATTTGGACCCATACCGAAAAAGGCAGCGCCCAAGGCTACCTTGACGTACCGATTCACAATTCGATCAGCATCGGCGGCGGGCCAACGTCGTTGCTGCCACTGCCCGACGGCGGTTACATCGGCGTATTCGCTGGTGTGAATGGCAGCATCTCGAAGAATCAAGATTTTCAAGCACGCGGTGCAGTTACCGAAATCGGCCTTGCACGGTTCGACGGTAACGGAGTCCTCGTCGGCACGGTCAAACGAGTTGCAGCCATGCCGGGAGTATTTCTTTCGTATCCCCAACTAGCACCACTTGGCAATGGTGAGTACCTGCTCGGCTACGGCGAAATGGTGCCGCTCAAAGACCAAAACGATTGGAACCTGCTGCGCGTTCCAGGTGCGTATCATGTCCAAGAAATCGACGAGAACGGTATGCCGCTCACAGCGGTGCAAACCCTCGATGGCGTCGGCTGGGGCGAGCAAGATCAAATGGTACCGCTGGGCAACGGCCGCGTCGGCTGGGGCTACATTGCCAAGCCAGCGCGCGTCGGCATCACGATGCCACCATGGGCTGCAAAACAGTTATCGCTCACCGTATACGCGCGTTGAACTGTCACGAAAAATCCATTGCCGATTACTGCGCTGCAATCGTATTCACAACTTGCTCAACCACAATGCCAAAGCGGGTGCGATCCGTCGCAGTGAACGAGGTAGTGTACGGCAAGTGAATAAAGCCTGCTTGACCGGTGCCGCGCGCAGCGATGGCCCGACTCTCGGTGAAAAATACATTGTTGCAAATGTAACGACCAGGATCGTTGGAACGCTGCGGCGATTCACCAACGCGTTGCAGTGCAGCGGCGATCGCATCGAGCGGCAACGACGTAGCTTGTTCAGCCGGCGCTGCGGCGTCGATCGGTGCGCGTTCTAAAACGATGCCGCGGTTATCAGGAAATGAACTCGCATCTTTAAGATTGTAGGCGGTCTGTTCAAGTTCAATGCTGCTGCCGCCTTGGCCAAAGCTGACGACGGCATCGGGTTGGCATCGCGCAATCAGTTCTTGCACCGTCGCGGCAGCGCGGTCGTATTCAACCGGCAAAATCACTTTCATCAAACGCACGCCGCGTAACTGGGCGATGCGCGCGCTTTGCACCGCCACAGCCGAAACATTTTCGTGGCTACCGTCGGCTGGAAATGGCTGAAAGCCAGTGACCAAAATCTTTTTGCCGACTGCTGCACCCTCAAACTTGCAGGGCCAAACTTGCTGGCGCACTTCAGTGATAGCGACACTGCCATCATTGCTGAACACACGAAACTGCATCGCATCGCCACGGTCCGGCGCGAGTTCACCGACGGCAACGTCGAACGTTGTGCGAAATTCGGAGTCGCGGCGCTTGACCACCCGGCTGGTCACCAAGCTGCGCCAACGTGCGGTGACATCGGTGCCATCCATTTCAACCCGCCGAATCAACGCTTGTTTGGCGAGTTCCACTGTTACTCGATCGGTATTGCCAAACAGTCCGGCGCCCGGACCAATCACAATATTGAATTGGCTAGGAAATACTTCGATGTAGTCGAGCACAACTTCAGCACCCGGCGCAGGCGCAATTTCAAACGTTAGCGCTTCATTGCTGCCGGTGAGCCCTACGCTCACGTCTTGCCAACGATTGAGGCCACGCAAGCGCGTTGCGGTGAGCGTGGTTTCGCCTAGCGCATTGCCACGAGGATCAAAGACGCGCAACGTTGCGACTACCGGATCGGTTTCGGTTGTGCCGGTCGGCAATGATCGCACCCGCATACGCGCATTCGCGGTTAAGCCCCCCGAACGGCGCGGCCCAAGCAACTCGCCTTGACACCGCGTGCGCAACGCAACCGCTGTGGCACTGACTCGCCCAACCGCACGGCATAGCACTTCGGCTTCGGTCACCTGCGCATTGAGTGGATGCCCAGCGGAGTCATACTTGCCGTCTTTAAAATCACGGAACAACTCTGCGCCGACCTCGGGTTCATCAGCGTCGGGCGACAACACGTCGTCAGCGTTCTCTACGCAGCCGGCGGTCAGCGCCACGGTGCTGAGCAAAACTCCAAGACGGCGACGCAGGGCCAAAGAACGCATTGTTCGTGGAAGAGCACACCGCGTGCCAACCTCCGGCGAGTCGGCGCCGCGACGCAACGCGGCCCACGCCGCCAGCAACCAGCCATCATGCGCTCCTTGACCTATCCGGCTCTGGACTACGCACCAGTGGCAACTCGACTTGCCGGTAGCAGCTGGCCACCTCCGAGCGAGGTGCAGCGCTACCATCGAATCACAGTCAACGACGCTGCCTTGCTTTTTACGGCAGCGATGCCCAACGGTTGCGCATCCTGATGTAGCTTCGTAGACCATGTTGGTAGCGAGCAGCGACCGCCACTTTAGTACCAGCCGGTTGCAAAACACGCTGTTTATCGAACGCCGCTTTCGCGCGTCTTTTGTGATGCGTGACAAACTAATGTATGACACCAAATACGCACCACCGTCGCTGCGTGCTAATTCATTCGTGCATTTTTACATCAACATGCGGGGCACCATCGAAGTGTTCGGCAAGCCACCGATCACCGGCCCGCAGACCTGGGTGTTGGCCGAAACCGAATTTGAACGGGTCGGCCCAGACTCGCTGACGTTTCGTTCCTACGGCGAACCAACCGTGCTGCTCGAACTGCGCGTGCCTGAACGAGATGTCACCGCACCCGTTGGGATTCGCCAAGGTGCACTGACGTTGTCGTCGGAACTATGGGCTATTGCCGAACGTATGCAAGCCACGTTTTTAGCAAAACCCGACGATGCCGAAGCGCAACTACAAGCCTTGGTATTTAGTTTTCTTGAACGCATGCGCGACGAAAAACTAATCACCAGCGATTTGGTTGCGAGTGCGGTACGGCAAGAGCCCGATCAATACGTGCGCTTGTGGAACGCGATTCGTCCGTTGTACGCCAACTTCAACACCTCGGCGTCGCTGCGCGAAGTAGCCCAAAACGCCAACGTTTCACTGCGCCAACTGGGTCGCGATCTCAAAGATTTGACTCGCACATTTGGGCTCTTCGGCGACGGTTTTCGCGATGCCATTCGCGTACTGCGCTTGCGCGTTGCCGTGATGTTGCTGTCAGCACCCGACGCCACCGCAAGTGATGTTTCGCAAGTGGTCGGCTACGGCAGCCTCGACGCTATGGGCCGAGCATTTCGCGACGCCAAAATGCCGCCGCCAAGCACGATTTTAGCAGCCGTAAAATGGGATCCGCAGCGCGTTGGCCAACGCAGCAATGTGCTCGAAATCGCTACGCCACAGACGCTGACCTAACATTTTTTGCAGGCAGCGAAAAAATAGTGATGCAGGTATGCGACTGCCGACGCAAGCCTGCGTTCTGTCATTGCAGCCACCGTCTCGGGTGGCTGTAAGGACGACCACCGCACTATGATGACATCCCTCAACCGCCTATTTATTCTACTCATTTGCACCGCCGCTGGCACAAGTGCGTGCGCTACGGCTGAGTCAAATCAAGCCGGAGACGCAGGGGCTCAGTTTGATGCTGCGTCCGCAGGAAGCGATGCGACGTCACCGCGCACGGATGCCGGCGGCCCCGACGCGACAACCAATCCAGTTTGCAGCACCGGCAATGAACCCTGCGTCACCGGTTGTTGCGCTATCGCAGCGCCTGACGCGTTGGCACCGTGGACCACCGGCACCATTGTTGCGACCGGCACCTGCCGCATCACCGAAGTCATGCCGTATAGTTGTTATCCATCGACGCCAGGGCGGGATGCGAATGGTTGTTGTATTGGGAACTATTATGGCGTCGCAAATTCGACCCTAACCTTTTCCATCGCGGTACTCGCAGACCGCAGACATGTCCTTACAACTACAACGTGTACCTTAGGCATAGGCAACAATCCCAGCATCGCAGTTTGTGAGATAACGGCCACGGCAACCGAACTGGTGCTCGGCGAACCCATGCAAAATCCCAACGCAGCACTAAAAAGCACCAACTTTTTTCCCTATGTTGGCCCACTCTCAACCAGCTTGCCCGACGGCAAGCTGACGGTCGCGTTCGCTGGCGTCGCCGACGATTTAGGTAGTGAGCGCTGCGGCCGTTCCGTCCGCTACAAATCGTGCACATGGACGGCGCCCTAACTCACGCCCGCATCTGCATCATTTTCGCGCTATCGTCGGTGCTATGATTCGCTCTTCGCATCTCGGTGCATTTTTAGCCGGCACCGTGGTGGCCTGCGCAGTTGGCTCGGTTGCCGCACCCGATCAGCGCGCGCGCTTCATCCGGCTTGATGCCTTTGCTCGTGCCCTCACCTTAATTCAGACCGAATACGTCGACGATGTCGACGAAGCCGACGTGATGCACAACGCGATCGCGGGCATGACTCATGGCCTCGATCGTTATTCGACGTATCTTTCGCCGCAGCGCTATCACCGCATGATCGAAGATACCGAAGGCGAATACGCCAGCGTCGGTCTCACCATTGGCCCGGGCGCCATCGACGACGCCCACCCAAATTTGCCACCTTACCCGTGGATCGATGACGTCGCCGCCGGTTCGCCGGCCGATGTCGCCGGCGTGCAACCCGACGACCGGTTGGTTGCCGTTAATGGTGCGCCCACCACCAATAGCAACAAAGAAACCCTCGAAGCAGGCCAATGGGAAGCGCAACTTCGCGGCGATGCAGGTACGCGCGTCCGCATCATGGTGTTGCGCGCTGGCAGCAAAGAACCTTTAGACCTGTCGTTGGTGCGCGCGCGGGTAAAAGTCCCGTCGGTACGCGCCGAAGTAGTCGGCAGCGGCATTGGGTATATGGCGATCACGCGCTTTGTTGAGACCACTGCCGTCGACAGCGCCGCAGCCGTCGCGCGCCTGCAAGCTGATCATGCGTATCGCGCGCTGATTTTAGATTTGCGTCGCAATCCAGGCGGCCTCGTCACCAGTGCAATCGCGGTTGCCGATCAATTTCTCAGCGAAGGCACCATTGTAACCACCAAGCACCGCAATGGCGTGGCCGAACGAGCCCAAGCCCACGGCCCAGATACGATCCCGGTGGTGCCCATCTTTTGCATAGTTGACGGCGGCACTGCATCAGCCGCCGAATTGCTTACTGCTGCATTGGCACAAAATAAACGCGCCATCGTGATTGGAGAAACCACCTTTGGCAAAGGCACCGTACAAACTTTTTTTGATTTGCCTGATGGCTCCGCAGTCAAATTGACCACTGCTCGATACTATACTCCTAGCGGTCAAAGCATTGATACTAAAGGAATTACGCCGACTATTGTGGTAGCCGGATTTGCTCCTGACGAAATTGATATGAGCCCCGCGCCGGCGGCCTCAGCTCCTGGTCAGAAAAATCCCAGTGGCGCGCAGGCCGAGTTGGATGTCAAAATAGCCGCACTACAGATTGCCGACCCACAGCTGGCCGAAGCCATTAAAGCCGCTCGAAAATCGCTCGAAAATCATTAAGTATCCTAGACCTACGCTATATTCGCCGAGCCTGGACTGATACAACAAACGACAAGCAAGAAGGCGTAGGCTTTCTGGGGATAACCATCGATGTTTAAGCTAGTGATCCAGGATGACGAGGGCAAGACAACGGTCGTACCCCTCATTCGGGACGAAATCACCATCGGTCGCAAGGAAGGCAACACCATCCGCTTAACGGAGCGGAACGTGTCACGCCGCCATGCCCGGATCGCGCGCAGCAATGGCGAGGTCACGATCGAAGACCTCGGTAGTTACAACGGCATTCGCGTCAACAACTCGCGCATCGCCGAACGCATCGCCTTGCGATTGTCTGACCAGGTTCAGATTGGCGACTACAAACTCTATCTCAAGAGCGAAGCCGTCGAAGCGATCGACGATGGCAAAACCGTGCCGCACGAACGCGTCGACGGTTTAGCAACTGCGGTCATGGCGGCAGTTGGCGGCGAGCCAACTCAAGAACTTAAAGCAGTAGAATCGCCACCGGCAAAATTCTCTGCGGCGTTACCGACGCAGCCTCCGGGTGGCAATCTCGCTGCAATCGCTGATACCGACCCAGCCGGACGACCCGTTGCGAATGCCGCAGCTGTCGCTGCGATGAATGCGCCAGCCGCCCACGCGCGATTGGTGGTGTTGTCATCGAATTTTGCGGGTGAAGAATTTGAACTAAGCCGGCCGCAAATGTTTGTCGGCCGCACCAGCGATAACGATATCGTGCTCGATCACCGTTCGATCAGCCGCAATCACGCCAAAGTGGTGCGCTCTGAAAACGGCCGTTACACCGTTACCGATTCACAATCGGCCAACGGCTTACGGGTTAATGGTCACGACTACAGCAAACATGAACTCAAACGCGGTGACGTCGTCGATCTCGGCCACGTACGATTGCGCTTCGTCGAAGCCGGCGAAGACTTCGTCTTAGGTCGCGATGCCCAGATCACCGACGTACCCGAAGGTGGCAGCAAAAAAGGTACGTGGATTGCTGTGGCTGCTGCCGCAGTTGTACTTGGTGGCATTGGCATCGTGATGGCAATGAAGAACGGCAATAAACCTGCGGTTAAAGACGTGCCGGTGGTTGCCCAAGACAGTCGCATTGATGCAGCAGTTCCGATGGCCGTCGGATCCAACGGTTCGAACAGCCCCGATGGCTCTGGTTCCTCCATGACCAATGGTTCGAACGGTTCGAACGGTGCCAACACGGCCAACACCGCCGACCAAATGGCGGCGTTCACCAAAGCCTTTGTGACCTGCGAAGAACTTAGCAAAGCAGCCAAATGGACAGCTGCAGCCGACTGCGCCCAGACCTTGGCAAAAAACGGCGGCCCACAAAGCGCTACCGCCAATGACTTTGCGACGCAGATGCGCAACGAAGTCAAAAACCAACTGGCGTTTGATGATTTGAAACTCGCCTTGAGCAAAAAAGATTACACCGGCGCATCGGCAAAGGTCGATGCCATCGACGAAAACTCAAGCTACAAAGCCAAAGCCACCGAGCTGAACAATAAATTGCGAGATCAATACATCGCCGAGACCTTGGGTGATGCCAAATTGTTAAGCCGCCAACATAAGTGCAACGAGCTGTCCAAACTCGAAAACAGAGCGCGCGACATCTATGCCGAAGCTGGCGACGCAGTGAAAAACGTTGCGTGCGAAGAGCAAATTGCAGGCACGCAGCCAATCAAGGATCCGATTAAGGATCCAATCAAGAACCCCGTCAAAGACCCCGTCAAAGATCCGGTTAAGGATCCGGTTAAAGATCCAGTCAAGCTCTCCTGTGATCCAGCGGCTTTAGAGGCACAAGCTGCAGCCGACATGGGTGCGGGCAACAATGCCGCAGCTTTGCGTAACTACACGACACTAATGAGATGCACGGGCAAAAATGACAAAGCTAATGTGGCGGCCGTCGCTGCATGCAATGCAAAAAATGTCGAAGCTGCGCGTTTTTGGTCGAAGAATTTGAAGAAGTCGCAACAAGATGGCGTAATCGCAACTTGTTTGCGAAATGGCGTCGATATGAATAAGTAGTGAGGGGACTACGCTATCGACAATTGTTAGCGCGCCGACGCTAAAATTCGCTCACACAGCGTCGGGTAATCCAGACCAATTGATTTGGCAATCTTGGGTAACAAGCTGGTTTTGGTCATGCCTGGCAAGGTGTTGACTTCCAAAACGAACGGTTCGCCGTCGAGCCGAATGCGTAGGTCGGGCCGCGCATGGCCACTACAGCCCAATGCGTTGTAGGCATCGAGCGCCAACTGTTGGGCCCTCGCGACAATCGTGCCATCGTGATCCCAAGCAATAGCGGGCGGAATCAAATACTGCGTGTCAGTGCGTTTGTACTTCGCTTCATAGTCATAAAACTTGGTGGCCGGTCTGACTTCAACCGACCCAAGAACTTCGCCGTTAAGAATTCCGACGAAGACTTCAGTGCCAGCGATGTAATCTTCAACGATCACCGGGCCATGATGTCGCCGGGCCAGCGCCAGCGCCGCGGCCGCTTGACGTGGATCTTCAACCAGGCTGACGCCCACCGAGCTGCCCTCATTGGCTGGCTTCACGATAAATGGTGAAGTCCAGGTGCGCAGCAATTCAACTGCATCGCTTCCGTCGACGGGCCCATCATCTTTACCAGGCAATAAACTCCAGCGCGGCGTTGGGATGCCTGTGCTTTCAAAAATTCGTTTTGACATCACTTTGTCCATTGCCAACGCGCTGGCCAAAATCCCCGAACCAGTGCAAGGCAACCCCAAACAAGTACACAAGCCTTGCACTGCACCGTCTTCGCCGAAGGTACCGTGGAGGGCGTTCCAAACCACAGCAACCCCAGCGTTGGCCAGCAACGTGGCCAACGAAGTGCCTTCGGTCCAATCGATCGCCACAGCGTCCCAGCCGCGCTCAAGCAACCCAGCGACGACGCCGGCCCCAGTGTTGAGAGAAACTTCACGCTCGGCGGATAACCCACCAAGTACTACGCCGACGCGTCGGCCAAAAAATGGATGTTCAGCAGCCATGGTTGTTTCTATCAGGCCCGCAGCACGAGGGCGAATTGTTAGTCAGCGATTTCGTGTTGGCCGAGGTCAGCAAGGCTGCGCCGTGAGGTTGTAATTCTGTTGATTAGCGCGCAGTGCCGGGCCAAATCCTCGGGCTCCTTGATCGGTAAGAATCGACAATCAGCACCGGCTTGCGCAACGCGAACAAATCGGCTTGGCACAAAAGCCGTGAGCTCGCCGACTAAGCGCTCGAACTGAACCACAGTCTCACCATCGACCTTTTTTTCGACCCGGTAGTACGGCAAATCAAAATCGCGGTCGATGGCGGCAGCGTCAAAGACCAAGGTGTTGGTATTGAACACGGCAATTTGATTCTGGTCAAAATCACGAGGAAAGCGAAAACCTTCAATGATTTGCGGCACACCGTCCAACAATGCCGGCGCACCACCGACAGCGCCAGGCAGTTTGTTGACAACCTCAACCGTGACGGCTGCACCCAGTTCATGGTGCAGCGCGATCACGGCGGGATCTAGCGTAGCCCCAAGGTTATCAACATTGGTCATGAACAGGGTGGTGCCACCATCATTGCGAAAGCGCGTGAGCAGGCCACAAGCCCTGAGTGCAAACGATAAATCACCGTGGCCGGTCGCGTACGGCGATAATGCGCCGCTAGCATCGCGAAACAATTGCCCGGCTGGCGTGAGCCGCAGCGCCGACATTTGCGGAAACACATCGATCCGCTGGTTCGTCGCGGTGCGAAGGCACCTATCGACGATGTGCGCTTCGATGACATCGTGGGTGGCAAAACTAGACATCACCATGGTCGGAATTTGCGCATCCAGCGAAGCTGCAAGGGTAGCGATGTCTTGATATTTGAGTTCAAGAAAACTCTGATTTCCGCGCGCTGGAACCACGGCTTTGACGACGCCGCCAAAGCGTGTGGCCATGCCGCCAGCCAAGATGACGACGCCGACTTTATTCGCCTTAATCAAATCACAACCAAGCTGCCGCAAGCGAGCGCGCGGCGGCGTGCCTAAAGCTGGCAGCTCCGGCATCGCCTGATCAGGAATTGGCAGTAACTGACCACGAGCCACGTTATCGACCGGGGCTGCGGCACGCGCAACGAAATGCTGGTTGAGCGCCGCATCAAAGCCATATCGCGCTAACGCTGCTACCGTTTCGTCAAGCGACGTAAGATTCATAGCCAAAAGCTATCACAAGGCTCCGCAGAAAGTCGGCCCCCCACCGAGTCCGCCAGTCCGTAGTCCGCAAGTCCGTACGTCCGCAGGTCCGCCAGTCCGTAAGTCCGCAACGTTACCGACGCTGGTCGATTTTACGAACGCAACGGACCGACAATCCGGTGATGCTAAAAACCTTGGTGGTTGCATGAAGCCAGCGTCGAGGCACCTACCCCCTGCAATGACAGGTTGACCGTTCCCTCGCGACGCTCCATCACAGTCACCTGCCATCTTGGTGGTGGCCGGTGCCCGCCGCTTCCGCGCCCCGCCTCTATTATCAGCGGAACGCCCTCGCATACCCTCGAACCATTGGTCTGCAAGTCTGCAAGTCTGCAAGTCTGCAAGTCCGGCAACTCACTTCGTCCGGTTTTCGGACTTTCGGACTTACGGACCTACGGACTTTCGGACTTACGGACTTACGGACTTACGGACTTACGGACTTTCGGACTTTCGGACTTACGGACTTTCGGACCGATGGGTCGAGGGTAGTACGTGCGTTCTGCAGATAATGAAGGCGGGGCACGGAAGCGGCGGGCACCGGCCACCCTAGAACACCGAATGGGTTGAAATACCTGCTGCGACTCGACCTTGCGGGCACCTCGACGCGTACGTCCGATGCTCGCTCG
>JAYWHS010000476.1:0-13661 GCA_043777635.1 Kofleriaceae bacterium
ATCTTCTGTAGACAGGCAGCGCGGGCTTCCCCCGCTACGTTCTCGCAGCAGCTTTCCTGCGCATTGGTCCCTTTTGCATAGGTGTCGCCGTGTCGGCCACCACAACCAAGCGCTGCGGCCAGCGCCACGAGTAGTGTGGCAGCGCGGAGCCCTGTGGTGGAACCAACCGTGACGATTCGTTCACGATTGACCTTGGTTGCGGCCGTTGAAGTAGCACGAACCGGACCTAAACTACTGAAACGCTTAGAACGTGTAAAAGACATATACATAGCCCATCGCAATCTGCGGGCCAGTATAGCGCAAGCTGGCAATGCAATTGCATAATGGCTCACCATGATTCAGCGTTCACTTGGTGTCTTGGTCGGTTGTCTAACACTCGTCGGTTGCGGTCACGGCGTTCGCCACGAAGTGGTGAGCACCGGGGCGACAGCAACAGAGCCAGTAACGATGCCGCTGAGCACCGGCACCTACGATCTGCAACTCAACATCATTTCGCCACGGGCCCAAGTCGTGAACTATGAATGGGTGTGCCAACCGACCGGCGGCGTTGCGTTCACCCGCGCTGGCAAGATAGGCCAACCATTTGTTGAGTTTCGCACCGCGCGTTTAGAACAACTCAATCAAGAACGCAAAGCGCAAGCCGAACGACTAGCGCAACAAGCGCAATACGCGCTCGCCCACCCGACGCCACCGCTTGTCCAGCCTGGCTATGGCCAACCGCAACCAGGCTATGGCCAACCCCAACCGGTCTACGGTCAGCCGCAACCAGGCTATGGCCAACCCCAACCGACCGTCGTGGCCAGCGGCCAAATTACCGCGAGCGTACAGACCCCCGTCGGCTCGGTCAACGCTGGCATCTTGCTCAACGGACAGAGTTCAACACCTGTCCCTACCGCGCCACCGGCGCCGCTTGCAGTCGCTGCACCAGTCGTGATGACCGCTGTTGATTTCGCACCACTCATGGAACTGCCAGCCGGCGATCTGGGTGGCGGCCAAATGACCACACTCGTGCATATGAGTGTCACTGCCGATAGCCAGTGCCACATCCGCGTGGTGGCCGAAGAACCAACGACGCAAACCATGTATAAACTCACCCGGATGCGTGATCTTGAGGCCGAAGCGCGGATTGGCGCGATGGCTGCGACCACGCACGCCGTGCGAGCGCGCACTGTATTCACCTCATCGCTGGTGGCCCTCGGTGCGGATATCAATTTGCGCGAGCAGCGCCGACTCGCAGCGATCGAACTCAACGTCCACCAACAACGCCTTGCCGCCATCGAAGCAGGGGCAAGCATTCGCGTGGGCGAGCGCCAAGCCGGCATCGCGGCTGCAGCCAACATCGAAGCAAGTTTGCAAATCGATGCGCAACACGAACGCCAGTATCAACTTGAATACCAACAAGCCGAATTGCGCGCCAACATGGCGATGACCGCGCGCACTTCGTTAGTTTCGTTGTGCGTCGCTGGTGGTGCCGACCTCAATCGTCGGCAACGGTTAGTTCAGTTAGAAAAGCAACGCGTTGTATGGGCCTTCCAGATTCGCTCAAGCTGGGAGCAATCACTCATTCGGGTGGGTGCCAATCCTGATCTGCGGGCCGAGCTACGCGTGAGCGTCGATAATCAACGCGCCCAAAATCGCGCTAAGGTTTTCGCTGATCAACAGTTGCGGCACAATTTGGCGCTGCAAGCGCAAGCCCAGCTCACTGGATATTTAGTTGGCCTCGGTGCGGTCGCACGACCACCGATGCCAGCGCCCATCGACGACTACCGCAGCGAAGCGCCGAGCCCGGAATTTGGTTGGACGGCCGGGCAGTGGGTCTGGGCCAATTTGCAATGGACCTGGATCAGTGGCCAATGGATCAATCGGCAAAGTGGCTTCGCTTCTGCGACCACCGTCAACAATGACCCACGGCCAAATATTCCCCTCGGTGGCGGTGGCAACGGCAGCATCGGTATCGGCGTGAGCTTGCCAAGCAATCCAATTTCCGTGGGCCCGGTGGTTATCGATCATCGTGGCATTTCGCTGCCACCCGGCACGGTCGTTGTTGAGCCGCGCCGGCCAACGTCCGGACCCGTGGTTACCGATCATCGAACCCCAGCAGCACCGACGCCAGCGCCACGGCCTAAAGCGCCACCTGCCCCGACGGTGCGCGACCATCGCTAACCCGCACAGCCATTGAATGATAATCCACGCGAGTAAGGCGGTGGGTTAAAATCTTACTCGATACTTGGACGACTCACTCCGACGACGGCTGCGGTGCCTTACCCAACGACGCACCTAGGCGGTCATCGCAGCGACCCGACCAGCCAAGCACACGTTGTGGATCCTTCGAGCGCAGCGGTCCGAGGTTCGTAGCCGGAGACCGAGGATGCGCTAGCCGATGGTGGAAAGCGTACACGTTCCGATCGTTTGCGCGTACCTGATCGGCAGGCACCATCCCGGCACGGCGTTGTTCAGTCGCGGTTAATCGCGGACCAACGTCACGCCCAACGTGCGCCGATGATACGCAACATCACTGGCCAGATTGGTCCACGTCGCGGCCCGCGCCTCTAACGTCCAACGCTGCCCCAAGCGATAACCCAAGCGTACTTGCACCATGCTGCGGGCTTCATCCGCGAGTGTAGATATTTCGGGATTGAGCGGATCCACCACCAATTTCGCACCGACACTAAATTCATCAAGCTGCGCCGTGGCCCCAACGGTAGCGAATAACTTTTCGGACAACTCGCGGGTCGCCGCCACGCTAAGTTGATGGCGCCGTAACGACTGACCGAAGCTGGTGCTGGTGATATCGAGTAAGCGATACGTACCGCCAAGAATGAATGCGCCAGCGTAGGTAAGCTCGGCACCAGCCCGCAGTACTTGGTCTTGGCGCGCAATCGTGGTGGCCCGCACACACTCAGGTCGCAGCATTGTTGGTGGACAAAACGAGGCTTGCGCCTTGGCATCAAAGCGACGGAATTCGTAGCCCGTAGTCAACGTCAACGACAATGTTGTTTCTTGATCAGCCGCTTGCCACAATCTAGTTTCGAGTGCCGTGGTGGCAGCGCCGCCACGATAACTCTGCTGTGGATTCGGCCGATAAAGAAAGTCGCGGCCGCCCACCGCAACGATAAAACGATGCGCATTGTGGCGCAGCGTCAACAAGCCTTCGGCGTTGGCATTGCGAAAGGTCCGCGCCCCCAGTGCGCCTGCAAGGCCACGCGCATCTGACAGTGAAGCGTGAGCACCGACCCCAACATTGTCTTCGCCCGCATCGCCTGGCGCAAACAGCCAACGCAAGTCGACCCCACCGAGTCCCACGACTTCACTCGCCAACGAGGGATCCAACGCCATGCGTAAGCGCCCGACCAGATCAAACGTAAAACGATGTCGGCCGTGGCTAAACCGCCCGGCCGCAACGCCAGCACCACGCAACACCATTGCTGCAACCGGTGCAGCGTTGGCAGTTGCCAACGTAACATTCGAATCAAACTCGAGGCCGGTTTCAGCCTGCACCGTAGTGCCCTCGGCCTGCGCCAAAGCAGCGAAACCCGCACCGCTACCGCCGCACACAAGCAATGAAATGACTAGCTTGCGGACCATACGGCCTGGCCGCTCACACCGGCAGTTGCGCGCGCCGAGGTGAGCTTGGCCAGTCATGCGCGGCGACGGTACACGGCGTCGGTGGCAACGACAACTGGATCGTGCTAGGTCACAGCCATGAATGCACGCATCGTCAGCCGTGGCTTACTCGGGCTTACTGTCGCGTTAGCCCTCGGCTGCCATCGTGGCGACAAGAATAAGTGCGAACAAGCAACGCGCAATGTGTTCGTGCTCACGTTTTGGCACGATGGGGAAAAGCAGCTAGCGAAATTACCTGAAGCGCAACGCCTCGACCAGCGCCGCTTGCTCGAACAAAAATTCGATACCATGATGAAGCAGGATTTCGCGCGCATCGTGTCGCAATGCGTGGCGGCCGGCGACGACGATCGGGCCGACTGTATGATCAAAGCTGACACCTGCGCCAAAGCTAAAAAGTGTATGCCAAACGACTCTACCGTCGACATTAGCGGACAGTGCCAATAGTTCGAGACTAGCGCAGCGGTTAGGTTTACCGCCGAGGTTGGCGCAGTACTTTGGCTCGCGCTTCGATCTCAGCGCGCTTCGTGCGTAACATTTCGAGGCGGGCTTGTACCGCCGTGCGCGTGGCCTTGGCCACCGCTGCGCGCATTGCCGGATCATCGGAGCGGGCGGCACCGCGTAACGCCGCCAGTTGTTTTTTATCGACCAGGTCGGCCAACACCACACCAAAATCGTTAAGGGTCGGACTCGCGGTTGGATTGCCTAACGTACCCAGATCGCCGGTCGGTGGATTCCCGGTTTGCGGGACGGCACTGTTCTCATCGTTGATAGTCCGGGTGCTGCGCGCTTGTTGATCACCGCGCCGAGGTTGATCATCATCGCGGTTGGTGACCTCCAGGGCGCGGGCATGGTTGCGGCGCAATTCTTCAGCACGCAACGCAACCGTTTCTTGTTTTGCTAGCCCTTCGAGCTGCCGGCCGATTTCAACTTCACTTTGCCGCAATGCGGCCGCTTGGGCTTCAAGTTCTTCGGGATCCGCAAGCGGATCGATTTCCAGCGACGGCACCACAATTTTCTTTACCGGCGCACTAGGCGCAGCGGCGCGGTCACGCTCCGCTAGTAACGCCAGGCGACGCGCGTCTGGCAGCCCAACTTGGGATAGCTCACGATTGATGGCGTCAAGACGACCGGCAACTAACAACCGGTTGGTTTTGTCCACCCTCGCTTGTGCGGCAAGCATCCGCTGGTTAGCAGTTGCCAAGGCTTTCGCCAATTCCAGCGAAGCCGCTAGCTTGTCGCGCAAATCACGATCGCGGCGAAATCCAGCGCGTTGTTTTTTTAGTTCATCAACAGCAGCCAAAGCGGCCGCATACGAAGCGGCCAAGGTATTTTTTTCAACCAGCCGCTGGCGCAGTACAGTTTGAGCTTGCGACAAATCGGCCACGCCAACCGCACTGGTGACGGCCCCGCCCTGATCCGCGTGAGCGCGACCTGCCCCAGTCGAAAGCACGACTGCGGCAATGAGGGCAAAAAACAAGCGACGCACAGCCAAGGGATAAGCAGCTCTCGTGCCATTTGCAAGTATCTGAAAACACTGAATCACATTTTCTCAACCACACCAGATTTGTGGTTTTTCTGCACGATCCCCTCAGAATCCTGAGGACCGCGACGCTCAGCTAATCCCGTATTTTTCGAGCTTGTAGTATAGCGCCGAGGTTTTGATGCCCAACACCCGCGCGGTCTCGGTTTTGACTTTATTGCTTTGTTCGTAGGCTTTGAGAATCAGCTGACGCTCCAAATCTTCCAGGATTTCAGGTAGCGCTAACGCACGATTCACGCTCAACGCATCAACTGGCCCGGTCGGTTGCAAGAACGGAGGCAGCGCCGCAGGCAAAATGGTGTCGCCTTCAGCAAACACCAACGATTGCTCCATCGCGTTTTCAAGTTCACGTACGTTACCCGGCCAATGATAGGCCAATACCCGCCCCAGTGCTTCATCGGAAATCGCACGCACCCGAGCATTGGTCTTCGCTGCTAATTTCCCGATGAAGTGCTGCACCAATAACGGAATATCGTCACGGCGGTCGCGCAGTGCGGGCAACACCAAGGGGATAACATGCAAGCGAAAAAACAAGTCTTGGCGAAATCGCCCTTCAGCGACTTCTTTGTCGAGGTCTTTGTTGGTAGCCGACAACACCCGCACGTCGACCTTCACGGTGGTTTCGCCACCGACCCGTTCAAAGGTTCGCTCTTGCAATGCCCGCAGCAACTTGGCCTGCATCGGCGGTGACACATCGCCAACTTCGTCGAGAAACAACGTGCCGCCGTCGGCTAATTCGAAGCGGCCCAATTTTTGTCGAATGGCGCCGGTGAAAGAGCCTTTTTCGTGGCCAAACAATTCGCTTTCCAGCAGCGATTCGGTCAGCGCGCTGCAATTGACTTTGACAAACGGGCCAGCCGCGCGCCGTGACATGCGATGAATCGCACGGGCCACCAGCTCTTTGCCCGTGCCACTTTCACCGCCGATAAATACGGTGGTGTCACTAACCGCGACTTTTTCGATCGAGCGGCGCACGGCAAGCATTTTTTCCGATTGGCCAACCAACTCGGTAAAGCGATCATCGGTTTCGCGTTGTAAATATTCCGAGAACGCATCCGACCGACGCCGCCCACGCCGACTGGCACACAATTCCAGCGCGCGCTCAGTTTTGAGCCGCACCAAGGATGCGTCGACTGGCTTGGTCACAAAGTCGAACGCGCCAAGCTTCATCGCTTCGACCGCAGCTTCAACGGTACCGTAACCAGTGAGCAACATAACCGGCACATCGGCATCGATCGCAGCGATGGCTTTGAGTACGTCCACACCCGTCATGCCATCCATCTTAAAATCCGTGATGACAAAATCGGCGCCGTTGGCGCGCATGGCGTCAACCCCTGCAACCCCGCTGGCACAAACCACCGGCGTGTGTCCGAGTTTTTTGACAGCATGCGCTAAGCCATCGCGAATGGTCTCGTTATCGTCGATGATTAGAACTGTCGCCATACCTAAGCTGTACCTTGGGCCACAAATCGCGGCAAGCGCAAGACAAACCGGGTTTGGGTGCCGACCTGCTCCATCACCACCTCGCCGCGATGGGCGCGGGCGATATCACGGACAAACGCCAAACCAAGACCGGTGCCTTTTTGGCGCGTGGTAAAAAACGGTTCGAACAATCGCGCTGCAACCTCCGGCGCAATTGCCGCACCGGTATTCGCCACCGCAATCCACACGATCGCAGCCTCACTGCCGGCGCTAAGCTCAACCACCTCGCCGGTGCCGCTCGCTTGCACTGCATTATGCGCCAAGTTAAGCAAGGCTCGCCGGAGTTGACCACGGTCGGCGCTCACCTCAAGTGCAGCCGCACAATCCACGGTGATGGCACAACTCGAGGTTGCTACCAAGGGCTGCACTTCACGCAACAACTCAGCGATACGCACCATGCTGCGCTCGATCGCCGGCCGGCGCGCGTAGTCGAGAAAATCGGTGACCACGCGATCGAGATAACCCAATTCGCGCTCGATTTTCACGACATGCCCGGCCCGTTCATCATCGGCAGGCAACTCATCACGCAAGATGCTGGCGTACAGCGTCATGCCGGCCAGCGGATTGCGCACTTCATGGGCAATGCCGGCCAACATCGCTTGTAACTCGGTGTCGCGTTGCCGCAAGGCTACGCGCATTTCATCCATGGTCTCCCCCAGTACGCCGATTTCATCGCGACTGGTGACTGCTATGGCGTGCGACAAGTCGCCGGTTTTCATGCGCTCGGCCGCGAGCGCCAACCGCCGCACATGGCCGGTGATGCGTACGGTCATCAAGACAGTGGTCAACAACACTACCGACGCCAAGGCCAAGCCCCAGTACAATAAATTAGCCCGCAGTTGGCGCAACCGTTCAAAGTAGGTCGCCGGAGCTTGTGCACCAAGCACCAAGACCACAGCGGGCTCAGTTTCTGAGGCATACACCGGCGCGTAACCAGTTTTATACGTCAGGCCATCCTTGCCAATAAAAGTCACCGAGGCAGCCGTGGCGCCGCGATCGAATACGGTCGCAACTTCCACTCGATCTAATTGCGCCTCATAGCGTGGCGTGCCAATCGGTGTACCTTTCGTGTCGGCTCGAACCGCAAACGTGCGGTCGAAAACAAACAGGGTCACGCCGGATGCCGCTTCAATCGCCTGCAACTTCTTGACCGCACCTTGGTAGCCGCGATCATCCTCATTGCCGGGACCAAGATCAAGCAGGTACTTGCCGCGCAACTGGGTCGATGCGGCCGCCGCCACCGCAGTTAACCGAGTGCCGAGTTCAGCATCAAGACCACGGCGCGTTACTTCGAGCGCGACCCAACCAAATACCGCGAACAACGAAATCGTGGGCACCACGAACGCAAGCAAAAGTTTAAGTAACAGCGTTCGGCGCAACCGCATGGTGCGGCAGGCTAACATCGTTTGAATGTTTGTGAGGATGCCTTACCGGCCGCAGGTACCGCACCACATGCGATGGCGAGGTGCAGCCTCGGGATGCGGCAGATTTCGCTGCGATGTCGCGTCTCAGGCCGGCGCAAATCGCGGAACACCCACCGATACCCCAAAAGATAACTGCGCTTGCAACTGCATCAACGACCGAGAATGACCTTTAACTCGCAACAGAAATCCCCATAATACCTATTGTAAACAGATACTTAAAATCGAATCAACAAATGCCACATCAAGCGATCTCGCAATCACATTCAGCCTCGTGTGCGCAATGTCGCAGGGCAAACTTATGGCGTGGAGAACTGGTATCTGTAGGCAAATGCGTATAAACAAAGCACATCTTAGGAGTGCGAGCTGACCGTTTTGGGCATCACGCACTAAATCGTAAACTAGGCAAAACCAAGGATCGAGACTCCCATGAAACGCCTGACCCGTAACTCACTCGCAGCCACGCTTCTTGCGGTCGGCGGCATCGTTGCTTCGGCAGCGACAGCCTCGGCCAACGTCGAAATCGGCGGCACCGCCGGTATCCACGTTTTTAACCAAAACAATGAACTCGGCGTGCCTGACGCAAAGAATTCAACGTCGCTGCGCAACTCGGTGTTGTTCGGCTTGCGCTTGGGCTACATGTTCAACGACATGCTCGGCGTCGAAGGCGAAGTTGGTATTATTCCAACCGAAGCCCGCACCTTGGTGTTCGAAGTTTGGGGTTTGACCTACCGTGGTCAAATCATCGCGCAATTTCGCGGCTCAAACCCAGAAAACCGCGTGTTGCCGTTTGTTTTGGTTGGCGCTGGCAATACCCAAGTGGTCAAGAGCGCAAACGAAAATGTCATCACCAAAGACACTGACTTTGCCGCGTACGTTGGCATCGGCGCCAAATACCGCGTCGACAACGGTTGGGGTTTGCGCTTCGATGGTCGCGTGCTTTTCCCACCAAGCAGCGACAGCAAATCGGTTACCACCGATTTTGAAGCTTTGCTTTCGGTCTACAAAGAATGGGGTCGTACCGAATCGGCTCCAAAGGTTGAAGACAAAAAACCAGAAGTTGTTAACGACGATCCAGATGGCGACGGCATCAAAGGCGACGCTGACAAGTGCCCAACCGAAGCTGAAGACAAAGACGGCTTCCAAGATGACGACGGTTGTCCTGACCTCGACAACGACGGCGACGGCATTGCTGACACTGCGGACAAGTGCCCAGCCGAACCAGAAGACAAAGACGGCTTCCAAGACGAAGACGGCTGTCCTGAAGCTGACAACGACGCCGATGGCATCCCGGATGCTGCCGACAAATGTCCAATCGAAGCCGAAGACAAAGTCGGCTTCCAAGATGAAGACGGTTGTCCTGACCTCGACAACGACGGCGACGGCGTAGTTGATGCCAACGACAAGTGCCAAGACAAACCAGAAACCAAAAATGGTTTCGAAGATGGCGACGGCTGCCCAGACGAATTGCCAAAAGCAGTTCAGAAGTTCAGCGGCGCAGTCAAAGGCATTAACTTCAAGACCGGTTCGGCTGACATCATTGCGACCTCGAACAAGGTTCTCGATGAAGCCGTCAAAGTTTTGACTCAATTCCCTGACGTCAAGATCGAAATTCAAGGCCACACCGACGACCAAAAACCAGGCAAGAAAGCCAAATTCCAAGACAACACGGCGCTGTCGCAAGCTCGTGCTGACGCGGTTAAGGCTTACATCGTTGGTAAGGGCGTGGCCGATGGCCGCGTCTCTGCCAAGGGTTACGGCGACTCGTTGCCAGTCGACGCCAAGAAGACGGCTGCGGCACGCGCCAAAAACCGTCGCGTCGAGTTCAAACTGTTGTCCGACCTCGTTCAGTAGTCGACACACGTAGAATTGATGCACACGAACTAGGGGCCACGCGGCCCTTTTTTCGTTTTCGGGTTTTAACATACGGCCGGTGTCCGCCTAACGCGGTGCCGGCCCTGTGCTCGACTAACTACACTGTGCCTAGGGCTCACGCTGCCCGATCCCTGTCCCCCACGTACGCACACTCATAAATTCAAACGGTTAGCTGCCTTTGCCGCTGGTACAGTGCTTGCTTAATTTGAAGCTATGAAGCAATCGCCGACGTTGGTTATGAGCTTGTTGTTGGTGGCAAGTGGCAGCAGCGCAGCGCTGGCGGGTACTACGCGCGACCACCGCGACAGCAGCAGCAGCAGCAGCAGCAGCAGCAGCAGCAGCAGCAGCAGCAGCAGCTCGTCGGGCTCGGTGCGCGACCACCGCGATAGTAGTCCAACGCCCGCTGTGCGGGACCATCGCGAGAGTAGTCCTGCACCAGATGTTCGGGACCATCGCAGCAGCGAAACAACACCGGCAACCGACAATTCCGTTGCTACTACCGATCATCGCTCAGAGTCCCACACCGACTATCAGCCGTCGACCTGGGGTGGCAGTAGCTCCGATTCGTACAACGGACCGAAGATCAATTGGGCTCGTGCTCGGTTTGGCGTCGATTCATTTGTCCGCCGAGTAAGCGCCCTCGACAGCACGGCGGGCCTTGGCGTGCAACTAACCGGTGACATCACGAACAACTTGTACATCGGCGTCGAATTGGCATCCGGTGTGCCAATGAATGGTGCCATGAGCACCAACTCGACGTTTCGCCAAGCCGGAGTTCTCGCTGGCATTCGCGGCGAGATCCTTCCTCGCTTCACGTTGGGCGTTGAAGCCGCCCTTGGCATCCAAGAATTTCGCGACGTGAACACGATTGTCGATCTGCGGGTCAAAGCCGAACAACAACTCGCTCGTCACATTTCATTCGGCATCTACGGCGGCCGCAATGTGAATGCTGAACGCGATGTTTTTGCAGGGATGAATTTGATATTCCACTCCGGCCGTTAGCTGGCACCGTCGAAGACGTACGACCTCGATGTGGGTCACGTCAGCGAAGGCAATCGAAACATGTACGCTTCCCCAGGCCGGCTGGAGCGTACTCGGCCGCCGCCGACAATCCTCGGGCCACCGCGCTTGCAACTTGCGCAACATGCGCGGCTCGGTGGCCGTCGGCACAGCGCCGTCGGCCGAATCCCGAGTAGACCTTACGATTGCAGTGGGAGGTGTTTGCGTATGTGACCAGCATCGCGCACGTCCTGCCATGTGGGCGATGTCCCGCTTTTATGAATTTAGCGCCCGCGGCCGGTTGGCACGCCAACGGCGCGACCGCGTTCAATCAAACGGACAACCTCTGCATCTGATACTTCTTTGGCTTCGTCGGTGAGCAGCACCGGTAGCCCGGAAATGACGTCGATAGGAAAAATTAGCTTGGCCGCAGGGGAAAACAGGAATGCGGTGGGATGCGCTGCTTCGCCTGCTGGAAAATAAACCAAAGGCTGTTTTGAAACCGGACACGCGAGCAGTGAAAGCAAATCATCGTCGAGGCGCATGAACGATCCCATACCACAGACCGGCCCACTGACGTTAGCTACGATGTAGGCACGTGGGTTTCCTGTTCTCAACGCACCATTGCCATTGACCAATGACGTCACGGCAAGGTAGACCGCGAGCACACCGCCTACGGAGTGTGCTCTATGTTGAAGTCACTCTCGATCTTCACTGGAAATTCGAATCGCGCGCTTGCCGAAGAGATGTGCAAGTTCGTCGAAATTCCGCTGGGGCGCGCCGACGTTACCCATTTCTCCGACGGCGAAATCTACGTCGAAATCGGCGAGAACGTGCGAGGCGTTAACTGCTTCGTGGTGCAGTCAACCTGCACCCCGGTGAACCAGTCGCTGATGGAATTGCTGATTATGATCGACGCGCTCAAACGCGCCTCGGCCGGCAGCATCGTCGCGATCATTCCGTACTTTGGCTATGCCCGCCAGGACCGCAAAGCCAAACCACGGACACCCATTACCGCCAAATTGGTGGCCAACCTGATTACTGCCGCCGGTGCCGACCGAGCCCTGGCCATGGACCTCCACGCCGGGCAGATCCAAGGTTTTTTCGACATTCCGTTCGATCACCTGTTTGCCATGCCTGTGCTCATCGATGAAATGCGTTCGCTGGGCTACACCGGCGACCAAACCGTCGTGGTGTCGCCCGATGCTGGCGGGGTTGAGCGGGCTCGCGCCTTTTCAAAGCGCCTCGGTGCTGGATTGGCGATTATCGACAAGCGCCGCCCTGCTCCGAACGTAACTGAAGTAATGAATATCGTTGGTGATGTCCGCGGCAAACGCACCGTCATCGTCGATGACATCATCGACACCGCAGGCACGTTAACCAATGCCGCAGCTGCCATTATGGCCGCTGGCGCGACGTCGGTGTCAGCCTGCGCTAGCCATGCTGTGTTTTCGGGCAAAGCGGTGCAACGCATTACCGATTCGGCGCTGCAACATGTTGTTGTAACCAATACCATTCCGCTCTCGGAATCGGCCGCCGCTTGTGGCAAGGTGCGCGTCAAGTCAGTTGGACGCTTGCTTGGCGAAGCAATTAAGCGTATCCATCACGGCGATTCAATCAGTTCGCTGTTTGTTTAATACTCGTTTGAAGGAATGTGTCATGGAAGTCGGCAAGCTCACTGTTTCTGTTCGTAACGATCACGGCACTAGCGCATCCAAAAAGCTGCGCGCAAAGGGCCTTGTCCCAGGCGTGTGCTACGGCGCATCGGTCGACGGCAAAATAGCGCCAATGGCAATCACGGTGAACTTCAAGGAACTCAAGGGTTCACTTGATGCAGTTCGTCGCACCAACACCGTGCTGGAATTGACCATCGTCGATGGTGCCAAGAGCCACACGGTGAGCGCCCTGGTCAAAGACTTTCAAGTCGATGCCATTCGTCGCAACCTGACCCACGTCGACTTTTTGGCCATCGACCCTAACAAGGAAGTTGTTGCCGAAGTTCCACTCGAATTTACCGGCAAGCACAAAGGCATCATCGAAGGCGGTCAGCTGCGTACGCTGATTCGTTCGCTCGAAGTTCGCGCCAAACCGGCCAACATTCCGCTCAAACTGACCGTCGACGTAACGCCACTTGGTATCGGCGACGTTGTGCACGTGTCGGACATCGCCTTGCCAGAAGGCGTGTTGGCAGTAACCGGTCGGGATCTCGCGGTTATCCTTTGCGCAGCACCAGAAGAAGACAAAACGCCTGCTGGCGACGCCGCTGCCGATCCGGCCGCTGCTGCTGCTCCAGCTGCTGGCAAAGCTGCCGCAGGCAAAGCTGCCCCAGCTGCTGCGGGCAAAGCTGCTCCAGCTGCTGCGGGCAAAGCGGCACCTGCCGCTGCGGGCAAGGCGGCACCTGCCGCCAAACCTGCCGCCAAGAAGTAACGCGAAGGTCGATGCATCGCGATGGGCTGCGTTGGTCCTGCGCTTCCGGTCCTCACGTACAGGAGTACGCTGCGGTCCGGTTCTCGGACCGCCTTGCCCCTCGCGCGCCTCGACCTCGCTCTTTTGCAGCGAAACAATTCAGTTAAAAACTCTCTGGTCTCGCGCCTCGAGCTTTTTGCCCGAACTTCCAAGTCCGGGCTTTTTGTATTTTCGGAAGCATTTTTTTCTACTCAACGCGTTTTCTATTCAACGCGTTTACCGACGATGGCGGCACGATGAACTGCTCTCCGAAA
>JAYWHS010000477.1:0-3810 GCA_043777635.1 Kofleriaceae bacterium
TTCCCGTCCCTTCTGCCGACGACAAGTCGCCGGCATTCAACCCACCACGCGTTACTCGCGCGGGTTTCTTGGATCATTCATTTGCCGTTTCTGGTTAGCTTTTACCGCGGGTACGTCGTTGCAAATAGATTCGCTTGGCATCGTGATTGCCGTCGACGACTTGTACGGCAATATTGAATAGGCTTGGCTTGCCTAAATAGTGAAGCGTGTTGTGCATGGCAGAGCGTCAGCTTTTTGACGTCGGTGTTCACCTCCTGACGGATTTGCAAAAATCTTCGGTGACGCTCGGTGGTCGGTTGCGCCGACGGAATTCAGTCATTCCACCAAAGTCCGATCGTCAAGGCCACCAAACTCGGTTTGATGTATTCTTCCGTGGTGATGCTTTTTACGTAGCTCAGGCCTAGCCTTACGCTGAAGCTGTCACGCTCAGCGATTCGAGCGTCAGCTGCGATCAGCACACTAGGGAACGTTCTTGTGTCGCTGACGAATGTTCCTGAAATGATGCCGCCACCAGCTTGGACGGAAAGCCACGAAGTGGCCCGTGCCCGTAGCCCAACCGCTTCGGTGTGAATTCTCAGGCGGTCAAATGGTAGGCCGCGGGCATCCGCCACCACCGCTAGATGTTTGTTGATTCGAAATCCAACCGTCACCGCGATGGGATAGCCAGTTGTCGACCCGTGACCATCCGCCTCGCTCTGCCAGCTGCGCGACCCAGCTCCGCCAGCAACACCCAGCACAAATGAATCAACGGTGTCCGCGCGTGCGGTGCCGCTTGTTTTCGCCATGTTGCCCGCGGCGGACACAGCCGCGATTGCAATTTTCAGTTTCGTTTCAAGGGTCATCGCTGCGTTGCATGCAACAAAGGGACCATCGAAAATTGAGGTGTGCCAAAGATCTCCAGGGCACGCAGGGTGGGCGGAGTAAGCGGCGTAACCGCTATCGATTCCCGCCCGCCGCAGCAAAGGCGACGACCAGCTCGGCGATTTCGTCTTGCAGGGCGCGCACGGCTTCGCGATCGCGTTTGGCGAATTTGTTGACGAGCACGACGAAGCCAAACGGTGCGGAGGTGGTGCCAGCGTAGCCGGCGAGGGCGGAAACGTTGTCGAGGGTGCCGGTTTTGGCGCGGACAAGGCCTTTGGCCAAGCTGGCGGTGAAGCGTTTGGCCAAGGTGCCGTCGAGGCCGGCGATGGGTAACGATGCAGCAAAGTCGATGGCGATGCGCTCGTCATTGCGGGCCGCAACCAAGACCGCAGCGAGTTGCCGGGCCGACATTTCGGAGGCGTTGTATAAGCCCGAGCCATTGTCGGCGCGCCAGGTGCCAGGCACTTTCGCAGTGCCGGTCAGGTAGGTGCGCACTGCCGTCGCTGCATCGCTCCACATCGCGCGTGGTGCACCTTTGGCTTGGGCGCCGAGGGTTTTGAAGACGGCTTCGGCAATGAAGTTGTCGGATTGTTTATTCATGGTGCGCACCACATCGGCCAGCGTGGCGCTGTCGTGCGTCACGATGGTTTTGGCGGTTGCTGGCGCGGTGGCAGCGCTAAATGCTGCGCTCACTTTGATGCCACGCGATCGCAACGCTGCACGCAGGGCATCGTGAGCAAAGCGCAGCGGTTCGTCGACGCGAAACCGGGTGTAGTCAAAGCCACTGGCCGCGCGGATTTGCCCCGACAGCGTGAGCTCGACTCGTTTTTTTACAGTTTTGGGTTCGGTTTTGATCGCGGTGCGGCCTTCGAGCACCGTCACCACTGTGGGGGCTTTGAGGACAAAGGTTTCGGTCACCGGCGGGTCCAACGTGATTACCGGTTTGCTAGCGTCATCGAGCCCGGGTTCGACGATTACGGTAATCGCGTTGCGCTCGACCGAAAATGCTGCGCTTGCCGCGCGGTAGCTGGCGCGCTCGTTGGGTTGTTCATCAAAATGCGGCGGCAGCAGCACGTCGTCGAAGTAGCTGGCATCGACGACTAATTTGCCAGTTACTTTGCGCACACCGGCGGCGTGTAAATCGGCGGCAAGCTGTTGCAGGTCGCGATAGCTCAAGGTGGGATCGCCACGGCCACGTACGTAGAGGTTGCCGGTCACCACGCCAGTGGTTTTGTCAAAGCTCTCGGCGGCAAGGCTGGTGCGCCAGCGAAAGCCGGGGCCCAGCGCCGACAGGGCCGCAGCACTGGTCAGCAGTTTGGTGGTCGAAGCCAGGTTTTGGCCAAGATCTGGTTCGGCACTCCACACTGGCGCAGTGGTCGGCGCAGTGGCGTGTAAATCGACGACAATTGCAGTGAGCCGAGCATTCGTGATCTTGCTAGCTTTGGCTACCACCGCGTCGAGCCGGCTGGTCAACCAAACCCGTCGGGCCCCCAGATTGCTCGGTGCTAACAAGTCGCGCGAGCCGGTGGCTTCGTCGCTGTCGTCGTCTCCTTCGGGGGCGGTGGCGGCTGCGGATCCGGCACCACTGCTCGGTGCGGAGGCGCTCCCGGTAGCAGTTGGTTGTGCTTGGGCTTGCGACGACGCCACTGGCAAGCCGATACTGCCGGCAAGCAGTGTCGCAGATGCAACCACAAGCAACGGAATCAAAACACGACGGCAGGTTCGCATTGCCTTACCTTACTACGAGTCGGCCGGTTGGGCGGGGCTCGCTCCGAGCGTTCGCGAATTCGCACCATGGGCGGGCCTACCTAATCCTGCCGGTGTTGCTCAGCCTCGCGATGCTAGGCGCTGGCTGCGCGCGGCGGATGTCTCGCACCGACGACGACCGCATTGTGGTTTTGATCGAAGCGGTGGCGCAAAATTTCGACCCGCGTTACACGTCGACCAACAACGACGCCAAGATCAGCAAGTTGATCGCGCCCGGGCTCACCGCCGTGGATACAGCGGACCTGCAGCCGCGCATGGAGCTAGCCGAGTCAGCAACGCCGATCGATCCATTGACCTGGCAGATTGTGCTGCGCAGCAACGTGAAGTTTTCCGACGGCACGCCGGTGACGGCCCAAGATGTGGCGTGGACGTACAGCAGCGTAATGCGCAAAGGCTCCGACAGTCCGTACCAGAAAAATCTAGCAGAGCGGTTTTCGGCGGTGGAAGCGGTTGATGCGCGTACCGTGCGCTTCCACTTGATTGCACCGCTGGCGACATTTTTGAGTGATATCGATTTTGGCATTGTGGCGCAGCATGCCGCAGCGAAAGACGGCCATTTTGCCCAAGGCACACCGATTGGCGCTGGGCCGTATCAATTGCTCAGCCATGATCTGCAACGCGTTGAATTGCGCGCAAATCCACATTTTTGGGGTGCAGCGCCCAAGCTTGCCGGCATCACTATCAAATTTGTGATGGACCCAGCGGCGCGGGCGCTAATGTTGGCCGGCGGGTCGGCCGATCTGGTGCTCAACGGCGTGCGCTTAGATTTGCTTGCCGACGTAGCGCAACGGCCGCGGGTGGCGGTGCGCACCGCACCGAGTCTGTTGCTCACCTATTTATTGTTGAATAATGAAGACGCCAAGCTCAAAGATGTACGGGTCCGCCAAGCCATTGCGCTGGCGTTGGATCGGCAAGCGATTATCGACGGAAAATTTGGCGGTCGCGCCGTGCTCGCGGCGGGCTTGTTGCCGCCCGGCCATTGGGCCTTTAACACCGATATGCCGCGCTGGGGTTTTGATCGGGCGCGTGCCATGAGCCTGCTCGATGCTGCAGGCTTTCCTGATCCCGACGGTGCGGGGCCGGCACCACGATTTTCGCTAACCTACAAAACAAGCTCCGATGCGTTTCGAGTTTCGGTGGCGCGCGTGATCGCCGAGCAACTCGGCAGCGTTGGCATTGCGG
>JAYWHS010000478.1:0-3805 GCA_043777635.1 Kofleriaceae bacterium
CCGCGCGATCGCAGCGACATCATGGCGCGAATTTCACCAACCACCGACTACGCCGGGTTGCGCGACAGCCAAGTAATTATCGAAGCAGTGTTTGAGGATATCGATCTTAAACATCGCATCGTGCGCGAAGTTGAAAGTGCGTGCAGCCCGACTGCAATTTTCGCATCGAATACGTCGACGATTCCGCTGACCACCATCGCAAGGGCCAGCGCTCGGCCGGGCCAAGTCATCGGCATGCACTACTTCTCGCCCGTGCAAAAAATGCCACTGCTTGAAATCATCGTGACCGAGCAGACCGAGCCCTGGGTGGTCGCCACCTGCGTTGAGCTCGGCAAACGCCATGGCAAAACCGTGATCGTGGTTAATGATGGCGTGGGCTTTTATACTTCGCGGATTTTAGGCCCGTACATGAACGAAGCATTTCATGTGTTGTCGCAAGGGGTAGCGGTGCAAGCCATCGACAAAGCCTTAACTGACTTTGGCTACCCAGTTGGGCCTGTGAAGTTGCTCGATGAAGTCGGCATTGATGTGGCCCACAAAGCAGCGGCCGTGGTGCAAGGCGCGTTTGGGGAACGCTTGGACTCGCCGCCTGGGATCGAAGCGTTAATCGCCGACAACCGCCAAGGGCGCAAAAACGGTCGCGGATTTTACCTGTACCCAAGTGAACCGACTACCGGCCGTGGCCGCAAAGCTGACACCGGCGGCCGTGAGGTGGATGCCTCGGTATACCGGACACTCGGCATCACCAGCACCACCACCATGCCGGCCGAGCAAATCGCGACGCGATGCTGGCTGCAAATGGTCAACGAAGCTGCGCACTGTTTTGGCGAAGGCGTTTTGCGCTCGGCTCGCGACGGTGACATCGGTGCCATGTTTGGCCTCGGCTTTCCACCGTTTCGCGGCGGGCCTTTTCGCTTCGCCGATAATTATGGAATTTACGCTTTGGTCGCTGAGCTGCAACGCCATCAACAGCTCTACGGTAAACGGTTTGCACCGGCTCCGGTCTTGGTCGACATGGCAACCCGCCAACAAACTTTTTACCCTAGCCCGACCGGCGCGTTGCCCAACCTTGCCCAGCCCGGCCATCACGGCACGCCGCCGCTGGGCTGAGCTACCGTCGGAGATCGCGGTTACAGCTGTCACCGCACCTGCGCGATACGCCCTCCCGCGCGCATCAGCCTTGGGCGACCACAGCACCGTCGGAGATCGCAGCCACTGCGACCACCGCAGTTACCGCATCCGCGCGACTCGCCCTGCCCCGCGCGCATCAGCCTCCGACGACAACAGCACCTTCGGAGTTCGCGGCCACTGCGACCACCGCAGTTACCGCACCTGCGCGATACGCCCTGCCCCGCGCGCATCAGCCTCCGACGACAACAGCCAACATCGACCCACTGGCCACGACCCACCGTCAGCGCGTAGCGCTTGCGACGAACACGGATCGATCCACACACTACTCTGCAAAATCGCTCGCAACACGCCACGGTCATCCACCCCAACGCTGATCCACCCCGCCCTGTCTTGCGTGCGCTCCGTCTGCAACCGCTCGCGCAAATGCTTGCGATAATTATCCCGAACATAGTACCGCACCCGCCGCACCTCCGTCGGCGTGCGCAACACCCGCGCATGATACCTATCGTCGAAAACTCGGCCCTTGCGCCCACAAAGCCCATTGATTGCCTTGGCCACCCTGATCGCCAATCCACTCACTGCACTTCGCATCGCCGAACTATTCGCTGCGTCCATTACCAAATGCAGATGATCATTCTGCACTGAAAAATCACACAACAAACCATCTTCATTCCGTGCCGCAGCCCACAGCGCCGCTTCCACCGCTTTGTACATTCGCCGGCCCCGCAGCCCCTTCACATTCTTCGCCATCTTCATCGTCACATGTACCGGCATGCGCTTCGAAAAAACCTCCCGCTTGAAATGTGCCTGGCACTTCGACAACTTTTTGCGCCCCGCACCTTTACGCGTACCACCCCAACCATGTTTCACAACTACTACTGGAGCCGGCAGCGCTAACCCCAACTGAACTTGCCTCTTCCGCATCCTCGCCACCTCCGCCAATTCGACATAAGCAGATATCAATTATCGACGACGAATACAATAGAAATCGCTATCATGAATAATTTTTTTTCAACTAAAAATCAAACTATAGCCAAATCAAGTCACCAGCCCACGCTTGAAATTTTCTTCGCGCATCCGACACGACCCGTGCTCCAGCAACATTCACCGCCTCGCGACGTTAATTGCTGCACCCCAGCGATATTCCATAACCAAAAGACAACTATCGCCAATTCAAGTTGCCAGCCCTCGCACGCAAGCTTTTCGAGATCCGACACGACCCGTGCGCCTGCAATGTTCACCGCCTCGTGACTTTATTGGCTGCACCCCAGCGAAATTTCATAACCCAAAAACAACTATCGCCAAATCAAGCACCGCAACTCACTCACACATCCCGGGCAATTCACCAGCCCTCGCACGTAAACTTTTCGAGATCCGACACGACCTGAGTTTCGACAACGTTCTGCGCCGCGTGACTCCAAGCCCACCACCCCAGCGATATTTCATAACCCAAAAACAACTATCGCCAAATCAAGTCATCAGCCCACGCCTGTAATTTTCCTCGCGCATCCGACACGACCTGAGCTTCAACAACCTTCTGCGCCTCGTGACTTTACTTACTGCACCTCCAGCGATATTTCATAACCCAAAACAACTATCGCCAAATCAAGAACAAAAACTCCACTGCCCCGCCAGGTTACAAACGACAACCACCGTCCCTCCCACACCACGGATCCACCCGCGACGCGACGGCGGCGCAGCAAACGTCGCGCGAGCACCGCCTCACGCGGCCGCGCGGCCAACAGCACCGGAGTCGTGCAGGCTCCACCTCGCTCGCTCTAAAGCATCCGTGAGCCTTAGCGTTCACACAGCCACGCAGCGCGCCACGTCGAGCCTACAACCTCCACTACACACCTCAGCCCAGCCTTTCACCGTCACAACTTTCACGCCTCACTTCGCCCCAACACTTCCCACCTTATGGCACAACGAGCCATGCGGTTTTCTACGCGATCATCCCTCCTGTCACTACCTCTGTCACTGCCTCTCCTACTCTGCGTCGCAGGCACTGCATGCGGAAACAAAACCGCTGCACCCAACACCACACAAGGCAGCGGCTCAGCCTCACCCACCGTGGCCCCGATCGCTGCACCGACCCTTGGCGTCGATACCATCAAGGCGCTCAACTTCGTGTACGACAGCGGCGCACCGGCCTACCAAAAAGCCATGGCCGCGTACAAGGCCACGCCACGCGATTGGGCCGCTGTACAAAGCCAATGCGAGGCAGCCTTGGCCAAAGATGCCCGGCACCTTGATGCGCATCGCCTGTTGGCCTCATCGCTGAGCCAACAGGGCAAACCAGCCGAGGCCACCGAACACCTGCTGCTGGTGTTAGCTGCGGACTGGAGCAAGTACGGGGTAACATTGTTCGATGATCCTGATTTAGCAACACTGCGCGCAACGCCACACGGCCAAGCGCTGGCCCAACTGCTACCCAAGCTTGAACAAAATTTCCGCGCACGCGCCGCTGCCAGCGTATGGGTGCTGGGACGGCGCAGCACCTTTAAGCTACCCGCCAAACCTGGACTGGGTTGGACCACGTCGCGCGGCGAGTTGTATGCCTACGACAACGACAACCAACGGTATTTGCGCTTGACCCACACCGACCATCAAGTCGCCGCATTCATCCGCGCCAACGGGAATGAATTTGCAATTTTGACGTTCGACAAAGTTGAAT
>JAYWHS010000479.1:0-13598 GCA_043777635.1 Kofleriaceae bacterium
CAGCCGGTGCAAAATCGACCAGAGTTGGACGACCTTGGCAGGTAGTGCTGGTCCATGGGCCATTTCGCACCCGCGCGCGTGCGCAACGCATTGAATATGCAATCAAACAACTGCGTGGGCCAGCGCGCTTTGCCACCAGCCTACCCAAACTGCCGAAGCTTCATTCCAAGAAGAAAGAACCGCCGCTGCGCGACGAGCCGAGCGGAGTGTTGAAGCGGTAGGTGTAGCCGAGGCCGAAGGTGCCATAGGAAAAG
The DNA here is from genome assembly GCA_043777635.1 of Kofleriaceae bacterium. Lineage (GTDB taxonomy): Bacteria > Myxococcota_A > Polyangia > Haliangiales > Haliangiaceae > JABFXX01. The sequence goes on from JAYWHS010000479.1 coordinate 255, forward strand.
CCTTCAAACATTGCGGTGGTATTTTCCAGCGTGCCTGACAGTGCCAGGTTGTAGTCGAGTGAGGCGTGCAGCAAGTGTTCGCCACGGCCGCCCATTGCGTAGCCAACTGAGACGCCGGCGTACAAAGTTGTGCCCGAGATACGTGCGTCCGTTGTCATTGCATCTGACAGCGTGTAGCCAGCGAGGCCGGCGAGGGGCGTAACGACGATACGGTTGAGAGGGATGTGTTTATAAATTCCAATACCCACATTCGCAAGATCGGCCGAGCCGCTGTCTGCGTAGTCGCCGCTAACCGTGAACAAGTCGACGCGGAGCTGCGCTCCGACCCCGATTTGCGGTGCAAACAGGTAGTCACCATGGAGTCGGAGACCGGCAACATTAATCGATTGGTTGGTGTCGGCCGTGGTGCCGCTGCCACCAGCAAGGGACCCGCCCAAGGTCCATGTGTAGATGTGTTTTGGCGTCTCAACGATTTGCGGCAGCGCTGGCGGCTTGCCAACCGCCGGCGGCCGGCCAACCGCAGGTCCGATCGGTGTGGGATTCGGATTATTTGGGTCTGGATTTGGATTGTTTGGATCCGGGTTCGGATTGTTTGGATCTGGGGTTGGCCCTGGCGTCGGTTGTTCGTCGAACAACGTGACGTTTGCTTTCCGGGCTTCGGTGCGTATTGCTGCGATCATCTTGGTGATCTTGCCAGCGGTTTTGGCGTCGGGACTCTTGGTGTTGGCGTCGTTACACGCCTGTAGCGATTCGTCGTAACGACCTTCGTACAACAGCGAGTTGCACAAGTTGAGCGAGTATTTCGCGAGCCCCGATTTGCTGATCGCAATCGAAAATTGTTTGCTGGCGCCAACGAAGTTGCTGTCGATCATCATTTGCTTGCCGGCTTCGTTAGCCGCAGCAGCATCCGCTTCATTGTCGGCATAGGCCGACGAGGGTAGGGCTACCAGAACAGTGGCAGGCACCAGCGCGCAGGCGCTAGCTAGAACAAAACGCAGTGATCGAAAACCGTAAGTCATTGTGATTCGTCTCCCAAAATATGACGAGGCCTGGTTGTGAACCTACCATTGAATGCAACGCGAAACCTGGTTCAGGTGTCGGAGTCGTGCGCGATCGCACGGGCCCCAAGCGTAGCGAGCGAACGAGCGCACGCTCGGAGCGGGGCCAACGTGGAGCGAACGAGCGCACGCTCGGAGCGGGGCCAACGTGGAGCGAACGAGCGCACGCTCGGAGCGGGGCCGATGCTTCAACGCTTGCGCAAGGCGCGTTGAATCATTTCGGCGGCAACCATGCTGCCTTTGAGTCGCCAATTTTCACTGTTGCCAAGCACTACAGAAATCGAAATTTCTGGTGCTTCGGCCGGCGCAAAGCCAACGAACCAGGAGAACTGCATTGGAAAAGGGTCATTGCTCGACAGCGTGCCGGTCTTGCCAGCGGCGGTGAGCCCCGTCGGAAAACCGGGATGACGACGAAATGCCCGCGCCGCGCTGCCGACTTCGCAGGTTTGGCGCATCATGGCCGCGACAGTCCGAGCGGTTGCCGCAGGAATCGCTTGGATGCGTGGGCGTGGGCCGAACTCGGTCACGTAACCATTGTTGTCGCGTACGGCACGAACAATATAGGGTGTTACCCGCAGACCCGAGGTCGCCACGGTGTTGGCAATCTGCACACCGCCCAACGCCGAAAGTCTAGAGCCGCTAAAACCAGCGGCGTTTTGGGCAAAAATTACATCTTTTTCGGAGCTGAGTGACACTTGTCCAACTTGGCCTGGCAATTCAATCGCCGACGCTTGGCCAAAACCATAGGCGGCTGCAGCTTGCGCTAAGTCTTGCGGCTGCAAGCGCTGATAGGCCAATTTAGCCATGATAGCGTTTTGCGAATGCGCGATGCCAAAGGTCAACGATTCGCAGCTGCTGTCACTGGCACGATCAACCAAATTGCTTTCAACCACCGAGCGCACGCCGCCGTGGTAACAAACTTTGTCGTCGGGGCGGACGCCATTTTTGACCAGCGCAGTGCCGGTGATAACTTTAAATACCGAGGCCGCTGGGGCCCACGTATCGGTGGCGACTTTGTAATCGACCACGGCGTTGTTGGGATCGGCGAATTGTTCAGGCTCGTCGCCACTGGGCTCAAGGCGTTGACCGGCGAGGGCGGCGATCGCCCCGTTGGTGCGCATGGCAACGATGGCACCGCGCGGCGCTGCGGCTTGGATGAGTAACGCTTCGGCTTTCGTTTGCAACGCTGGTTCGAGCGTTAAGATCGCAACGTGGCCTCCGGGCAGCGGCGCTTCATAATGGTCGCCAACCAACTGCATCTGCTTCAAATCAGGGCGCAGCGCAAGTTCCGAGGTGGTTTGGTCTCGTTCCATGAAGGGTCCGGAAATGGAGCGGGGCTCAGTGGCGCGACGTGGCGCTTGCTCGGCCGCCAAACGCCCACCCGCGACGCTGGCGGATAACGCCGGCGAGCCGCCACGGTTTTTGGCAGCGGTGATACCGGCCACGACGACCCCAGTGGCGAGAATAAGCAAGCGTCCCTTCATGCTTCGATTTTTATAGAGCGATCGCACGCTGTGGGCCAATTTTCGGCGATCGCATGGCCATGGATTCGCACCGGGCCACATGCCCTGCTAGGTTCCTGCCATGCAAAACAGCCTTCCGTTGGCCATCCGTCTCGGTGGCCTAGTCAGCAACGCCGCGGCGGCTAGGCTTGCCAGCCAATCTACTCGTCAGGCTCAAGCGGTTCGCTCTATTGCGGCCCGTCGTGCGAGCGGTGAAATTGGCTTTTTAGATTTACCCGATAGTGCTGCGTCGCGCGCTGCGGCCCGGGCCTGCATGGCCTATGTCGCTGCGCTGTCGAAGGAGATCGATACTGTGGTTATTCTCGGTATCGGTGGTTCGAGCTTGGGACCTAAGGCGCTGTATTCGGCCTTGGCCGAGCCATTCGACACGCTGCGGGCGCGTACGCCTGGGCTGCCGCGACGGTTATTGTTTGCCGATAATATCGACCCGGTAACATTTGCAGCGCTGCTCGAACGGGTCGATCTGCGCAAGACCCTTTGGAATGTCGTGACAAAATCCGGCGGCACAGCGGAAACCGCAGCGCAGTTGCTCATCGTTCATGAAAAATTGGTGGCCGCTCTTGGGCCCGAAGCTGCGCGTGATCATATCGTCTGCACTACCGACCCAAACAAGGGCGCATTGCGCGCGACCGCCACTTCACAAGGGTTGCGTGCATTTGATGTGCCTGCCTCGATCGGCGGACGGTTCTCGATGTTAACGCCAGTCGGGTTGTTGCCTGCGGCGCTGGCCGGCTTGGATGTCATGGGCTTGCTCGACGGTGCGACGGCGATGCGTGACTGCGTGCTAAGCGAAAATATCGACGACAATCCAGCGTTGGCGTTAGCTGCAATCTTACACGATCAACAAAACGTCGACGGTCGGCCGATGGTGGTGATGATGTCGTATGCTGACGGCTTGTACGATAGTGCCGATTGGTTTCGGCAACTTTGGGCCGAGAGTCTCGGCAAAGAGCACGGCCGCGACGGCCAAATATTGCGGGTGGGGCCAACCCCGATCGCTGCGCGGGGCGCGACCGACCAACACAGTCAGTTACAGTTGTATGCCGAAGGGCCCGACGACAAATCGTATATTTTCTTGTCGGTGGCCCAGCGCAGCCGCGATGTCGCGATTGGCGCTACGGCGTTGGCGGCAAGTCAGAGCGAATACGCATATCTCGGCGGACGCAGCCTTGGCCAATTGCTTGATGCTGAATTGCTCGGCACCGTGGCGTCGCTGCGCGGTCGCGGCCGACCGGTAGGTCAGATTATTTTGCCTCACCAAGATGCCGCATCGTTGGGCGCCTTGGTGATTTTGTTGGAAGCTGCAACGGCGTACGCTGGGCCGCTGTACGGAGTTGATCCTTTTGACCAGCCCGGAGTTGAGCAGGCCAAACAGTTAGCGTTCGCTGCGCTTGGTCGGCCTGGTTACACGGCGAGTGTTAGCATTCCGGAAAGTGACAATGCGCGATTTAGCTATTAGTCGTGGTGGCATGCGCGCCGGTTGGCTGGTGGTGGCGCTCGTGCTGGCGGCGTGCAGCGGTCGGAGCCGTAAAACCACGCTACCTGCTAGCGCTCTGGCGCGACCGGCGCTTGCCGTAGGTTCGTGTGGCACGCCGGAGCACGACGGCGTCAGAAACCCACAACCCAGCGCCGTGCGACTCGAACGAGCCGATCGCGATCTTAACGGCGACGGCCAATCTGAGTTGGTCGCGGTTGATCGTTCCATGTGTGACAGCGTCGGTAACTGTCACTGGAATATGTTTGCGGCGGCATCGGGTAGTGATCCCTGCCAACGTTTTTTGGGCACCGTGGCTGGCGTAGCGCTGCAGGTGGCAACGGATGCTAGCCTCGGCGATCAAGGGTTTGCACCGCTGCGGGCATTTTGGCAGCTGGGTGAGGGCCGGGTGTTGGTGCAAAGTTATCTGTTTTCTGCGGGTGGTTATCGAGTAACCGATGCTTTGGTTTGTAATCGTGCGGCGGCCGGCGGCGACACCCTGCGCTGTGCGCAAGCTGTCGCAAAGTAACGTTGCTCAGGCTTGCCAGCGCCGGCCGCTTTCCTGATACAATCGAAACAGCGTGACCGACACGGGGCGGAATAAAACAGTTGTCACCGCGATCTCAAAGATCAGCGAACGGCCGGTGTCGAAAGAAGCCTGCCTGGTGTTTATCCACGGGTTGGAGCTGGGTAAAAAGTACAACCTTAATCGACCGCAAATCATTATTGGCCGGTCGTCGAAGGCCGATATTCAAATCGACCACGAAGCGGTTTCCCGCAACCATTGCAAGATCATCAATACCGGCAATGCAATTTTGTTGCGCGACGTCGGCTCAACCAATGGCACCTATGTCAACGATGAGATGATCGATGAGTACGTGCTGCGCGATGGCGATTTTATCAAAGTCGGTCGGGTAATCTTTAAGTTTCTCAGCGGTAACAACATCGAAAATGCCTATCACGAAGAGATCTATCGACTGACAACCGTCGACGGTCTGACCCAGGTTTTTAACCGTCGGTACTTCGTCGAAACCCTGGAACGCGAAATTGGCCGAGCGCTGCGTTATCGCCGTGACTTGTCGCTCATCATGTTTGATATCGATCGCTTCAAAGCGGTCAACGATACCTATGGCCACTTGGCTGGTGATCATGTGCTCAAGCATCTGGCCACCGTTGTCAAAACCAAAATTCGTAAAGAAGATGTGCTGGCCCGTTACGGCGGCGAAGAATTCGCCATTTTGCTGCCAGAAATTGATCATCACAACGCCATGGCCTTCGCCGAGAAGATCCGTGGGTTGGTGGAGCAATCGGCCTGCAAGTTTGAGCAGCATTTAGTCAACATGACGGTGTCGATCGGCGTCGCGGCATTGCGTGGTGATATCGAAGACGCGCAAGCGTTTATCAAAATCACCGACGACAATTTGTATGCAGCCAAGGCCCGCGGCCGCAACGTGGTGGTTGGCTGATGTCCGAGCGCGAAGCTGCGGCGGTTGAGCTGCTGCGCAAAAAACGGGCACTCGCTGCACTCGTGGTGCACGACCTGCGTAGTCCACTCGCTGCCCTTGCCGGATTCCTTGAGCTTGCGCAAATGGACGTGGATAGCCAAGCTTCGGCTGAAACCATTACCGCCAAACTCGACGAATGTCGAACCTTGGTAACCAAAACGCTTGGCTTGGTCGCGACGATTCTCGATGTCGACGAGCTTGAGGATGGGATGTTACGAGCGCAACGTACCGTTGTGCGGGTTCATGATCTGGTGAGTGATGTCTACCGCGGTCACCATGGTCACTTCGCAACCCGCGGCTTGCAGTTCGACCAACGGATTCCCGCCGGCTTGGCACTTTCGATCGATCGCGACTTGCTCGGTCGCGTGGTCGAAAACCTACTCGACAACGCCATGCGCTATGTACCGCGCAAGGGCCGCGTCGAGTTAGCTGCGCGAGTTGATGGCGAGTCGGTTGAAATCACCGTTGGCAATAGTGGTCCGCCGGTGACCGCAATTGAACGCGATGCGATTTTTGGTCGCTATTTCCAAGTGGAAGCGCGGCGCGCAGCGGCTCGCGCCAACCGTGGCCTCGGCTTGTATTTTTGCAAATTGGCGGTTGAAGCGCACGACGGATCGATTGCGGTTGAGACCCGAGGGGATTTGGGTGCGGTATTTGTGGTGCGTTTGCCAATCGACAGCGCTAAGCCCACAACCGAATCGCCGTTGTAGTCGACGATACGACAACGACTGGTTAGCCGAGAACTGCACTCAGTGGCGATTTTTTGCCACCGCGCTGCGATTCGATCATGGTTTGAATTTGCAGCCGAATTTGTTCAGCCAAGCGGTTCACCAGCAATCGGTCGTCAGCGGCTTCAGGCGGATGTTGCTTGGCTAAATCGATCGGTTCGCCAAATTGGATGTGCCACTTGCTTGGCAAGGGCAACAAGCCGGCCGGGCCCAATAACGGAAAGGTTGGGGTGACCGGAACCCAAGGCAAGCCGACGTTTTTGGCGAACCAGGTGATTTTGCCTAGCATCGGCGTGGCTTCTTCGGCCCCCACGATGGCCACTGGAATAATTGGAGTTTGGGTGCGCAACGCGAGCCGAATAAAACCGCCACGGCCAAACCGTTGCAGCTGGTAGCGGTCCTTCCACAGTTTGCCCATGCCTTTGACGCCTTCGGGAAATACGGCGACCAGTTCATCGTTTTGCAGCAAGCGCTGGGCATTTTCAGGGGCCGCGCGAACGCCGCCAATCCGATTCATGATCGGTCCTAAAAACGGCAAGTGAAACACCGCGTCTTCGACCAGCGGACGGACATCGCGCCGCTGCGGGTGGTCGCGACGAACCGCATGCATCAGCATTGCGCTATCGTACGGCAATGAACCGGCATGGTTCGCAACCAACAGTGCGCGGCCGTGACCGGGAATGTTGGTCAGCCCGGTGGTTTCAACCCGAAACCATTTGCTGTAAAGGAATTCGAACCACCACTCCCAACGCGCGGTGGCTCGCGGGTCACGGCCAAAATCGTCGACGACATCGGAGCGGCCGTACATTGCAATCGCGCGCCAACGACGCCACACCGCTTCAAGCGGCAGCTTTTTACGGAGGTCGATGGGAAAGGCCGGCGTGCGCTGTGCATCCATGCGGCGTTCAAGTTCACGCCATTCGGCACCGTCTTGGTCGGTCGACGGCATGCGTGATGGAACCGACCCGTACTCGCCAGGCAACACGCTGGCTTCACCGCCAAAACTATCAAATGAACTGCGCATGTCGGCACCGTCAACCGCACCGGTGGTTGCACCACCGTCGCCATACCAATCGGCATCGTCATTTTCGTGGTCTAGCCGTTCGGGCCCCGCTTCGAGCGTGCGCTCGTTCGCTCCATGTTCGGGCCCGTCTGACTCATCGCTGGGTTGGGGCTCATGCGGCGGAGGTTTTGATTCTGTTGACATAAATGCTCGCTTGGCTAGCCTTGTGCGCGCGCCACATCGGTAGCGCCGTCTTCGGGTGCGATGCCCAGGAAATCCCAGATCGTGCGCTTGATTGAAAGCCGTGGCGCAAAACCGAGTTCGCGTTTGGCTCGCCCACCATCGGCGACGCAGAGGTAGAGCAAAAAATCTAAGAAACTCGGCGGCGAGCCAACCAATTGTGTCGCCCACAAGGCTTTGCTCAGTTGCCGCGCGACCAAGTACGGCATCGGCAGTGGCACGCGCCCAAGCATGGCAAGCACCGTTGTATACGGCAAAACGCCTTTGCCGACAATGTTGAAAGGCCCGGTCGCGTTGCTGTTGACCGCGCGTCGCAACGCCCAAGCGGCGTCTTGCTCATGCACAAATTGCAACAATGGATCATGGCCCATCATTACCGGCGCCACCGGCCGCGAGAAGAAACGCGTGTGCAAATTTGAAACGGTGGGCCCTAGCAAAGGCGCAAACCGCAGCGTGCAAACTTCAACGCCGCGATGCTCCTTGGCGTAGGTTGCGATCTGTTTTTCAGCGCGGACTTTGTCGTTGATGAAGCGAGAATCGCGATGACCGCGTAGCTCGGCTGATTCATCGAGGAAATTGGGATTGTCGGGATGCGCGCCATAGACCAGCGTCGTAGACACCGTTACCAGGCGGCGCGGCGGCACGGCCGCACAAGCGTTGAGCACATGCATGGTGCCAACGTCTTCGAGTTCATGCGCCCACTCGGTGGCGTGGGTGGCGTGCGATAGATAGGCACCGTGGACCACCGTATCAACACCACGGCTCTGCAGCAGCGTGGCTAGTTCACTATCGACCGTGGGCTGAGTAAGATCGAGCCTGATATGTTCGATTTTAGAGCCTGGTCCGCCCATCGCCGGCGCCCGCACATCGAGGGCTAAAATCTGCCCACACGTTGGGTCTTCTTCGAGACCACGCAGCAGCTCGGTACCTAAAAAGGTACACGCTCCAGTAACGGCGACTACGCGTTTTGAACCCGCCATGCGTCGACCTTAGTAGAGGTAGCGCACAGAAGCAACGGATCTGGCGTCGATGATACCCGGCCGTTGCCGGCCCCTCTGCCGTCGACAAGTTGCAGACATTCAAGCTAACCCACCCGTGGGCGCGCCAACGCCAACATCGAGTTTGAACTTAGGATACGCGAGCCTATCGCGGCAGCGTTCGACGCTGGTATATCTATGCAGTGTCTACTGAACGGGTCATTGCGGTATTGCCCGACCATGTGGTCGATCAAATCGCTGCGGGTGAAGTCATCGAACGGCCGGCATCCGTGGTCAAAGAGTTGGTCGACAATGCCATCGACGCCGGTGCACGGACGATCACCGTCGAAGTCGAGCAAGGTGGGCGCACGGCAATTCGGGTGATTGACGACGGCTGTGGGATCGCTCCAGCCCAGGTGGCGGTCGCGGTAAAACGCCATGCAACGTCGAAGATTCGCAACGTCGATGATTTGTCGGCGTTACAGACCAAAGGCTTTCGCGGCGAGGCCTTGCCTACTATCGCGAGTGTAAGCCGGTTCATCTTGATTAGCCGGACGGTGAATGATCTGGCGGCCACGCGGCTACGAATCCATGGCGGCGATGCTGCGTTGGTCGACGAAATCGGCGCGCCGGTCGGCACTCGGGTTGAAGTTGCGGATCTGTTGTGGAACGTGCCGGCTCGGCAAAAATTTCTCAAAGGCCATGCTACCGAAGCGGCGCACATTACTGACACTGTCACGCGCGCTGCGATGGCCCATCCGCAAGTGCACTTTCGATTGCGACACGATGGTCGAACTGCGCTTGATGTACCTTCGACGAGTTCGTTGCAGCAACGGGTTTTGGCATTACTGCCAACGCGCATCGCTAGCCAGATGATTGTGGCCGAAGGTCGCCAAGATGGTATCGCCGTGATGGCGCTGGTTGCACCGCCGGAATTGTCGCAAACTACCGCCCGTGGCGTGCAGTTGTTTGTGGATCGTCGAGCTATCCGGGATCGCGGCATCTTGCATGCGATCGCGATGGCCTACGGCGAGTTGATTCCGCGTGGGCGCTACCCGGTGGCCGTGGTGTTTGTCGAACCGGTGCCTGGCACGGTGGACTACAATGTTCATCCTCAGAAATCTGAAGTCCGGTTTTCGGACGCTACCAGTGTACAAGCGACCGTCCGGCAGGTGTTGCGCGCGGCGATTGCCAAATCGCCGTGGGTTACGTTGGGGGCGCCGCGGCAACCGGCTGCGCTGACCTCGTTGTCGACGGTGTCCACGCTGCCACCGGTGCGGGCACCCGCTGCTGGCGCGTCGTTGTTGGCCCAACGTTTTGCCGCGCAGATCTCCAACGGTAGCGAGACCGGTTGGGCGTCGCGCGCCCGTGATGCAACACCGCAAGCGGCATGGCCTTTTGACGCACGTAACAGCGCTGTGTCGACGCCGGTATTGGGTACTGCATCGACCTCGGAGGCTGCGGTTGGCGACCGTGAGGACTCCGCCGTGGCTCCGACCGTCTCAAATGCGGCCGGACGCGAGGAGGTGAGTCCGGTTGTGGTCGAAGCACCGGTAGCTGAGCTGGCTGCATGGCAGCTGGGCGCCACCGCGACCGCGGGTTTTTTTGCGCAACTGCGTTACCTTGGGCAACTTGACCTCACTTACTTGGTTTGTGAATCGGCCGGTGAGCTGGTGTTACTTGATCAACACGCTGCTCACGAGCGGGTTGCATTTACTCGGCTCAAAGAACGGTCACAGCAACATGCGGTGGCGATGCAGCGCATGCTGTTACCGACCACGATCGAGGTTTCGTTGCCGCAGTTGGCGTTGGTTAGCGAAACTCAAGCGGTCCTCGCTCGTATCGGTTATGAGGTCGAAGTGTTTGGCGCTAGCGCGATTGCCATCAAGGCTGTGCCCGCCGAGTTGCGCCACGGCGATCCGGCGGCGGTATTGCGCGAATTGCTCGACGAGTGGTTACGTAAAGGTGCTTCGCGTGCGATCGACGCACGGCTGGATAATGCCTTGGCGACCATCGCGTGCCACTCGGTGGTGCGCGCCGGTGATCGCTTGAATGCCTCTGAAGTAGAGGCGTTGCTGCAGAGTTTAGACAGCGTCGATTTTCGTACGTATAGCCCACATGGCCGGCCGGCGTTGCTGCGCATTAGCATTGATGAATTAGCCCGCCGGTTTGGTCGAACATGACCGACGTAACGGTATCTGCAACCGATCAAGCATCGGCCGCGTCGTCGGCTGGGCCACGCTTGCTCATTGTGGTTGGCCCGACCGGGGCTGGTAAAACCGAATTGGCGTTGACGTTAGCGCGGCAGCTCAACGGCGAAGTGGTATCGGCTGATTCGCAGCAAGTGTACCGCAGCATGGATATTGGCACCGGCAAAGTCACGCCGGGCCAACGCGCCGACGTGCCGCACCATCTGCTTGATGTCGCCGAACCGGATACCGAAATGACCGCAGTGCGGTTCGTCGAACTGGCCGATGTGGCCATCGCGGATATTCATCGACGCGGTCGTGCGGTAATCGTGTGTGGCGGTACCGGGCTGTATGTACGAACACTGTTATTGGGAGTCTTCGAGGGGCCCAGTGCGGATCTGGAGATGCGCGCCGCGCTGTATCAGCGCATCGCTGATTTTGGCGCGGCTGAATTGCATGCAGAATTAGCTCGGGTCGACCCGCCGATGGCGGCTAAAATTTCCGTAAACGACCACAAGCGTTTGGTGCGTGCACTGGAAGTGTTCGCGTTGACAGGTGTGCAAATGAGCGTTCATCAAGCCGCGCATAATCATCGCACCGTGCCGCCACGCTACGCTCACATGTTGCTCGGGCTGGCTCCCGAACGCGAAACCTTGTATCAGCGCATTGATGCGCGGGTGGCGAGCATGTTCGATCAAGGCTTGGTTGCTGAAGTGATGCAGCTGCGTGGGCGCGGCATCAAGCCACCGATGCGGTCGCAACAGGCCATAGGCTATGCGGAAGTGCACAGTCACCTTGATGGGGATCTGGATTTGGCAACTACGGTGGCCTTGATTCAGCGCAATTCTCGGCGTTATGCACGGCGACAGTTGTCCTGGTACCGGCCGGATGCCAGTGTGGTTTGGCACCAAAGCGCTACGACGGTTGACGTTGGCGCGTGCAAGCGGTACGTCACTGGATAGCTACTATGTCTGACCCTGTGATTTCAGAACGGATGGTGCTCGAATTCGAGCGCCCCATGATCGAACTTGAACGCAAGATCAGCGATCTGCGTTTACTGTCCACCGATACCGTCGATTTCTCATCCGAAATTGGCAAGTTAGAGGTGAAGGCCCGCAAGCTTCAACGCGAAATTTTTGCCGAGCTGACTGCGCAACAAAAGGTGCAGCTGTCGCGGCATCCTGGGCGTCCCTACATGTTGGATTACGTCCGGCTGCTGATGGATAACTTCATGGAACTGCACGGTGATCGCAGTTTCCGTGATGATCCCGCAATCGTCGGCGGCTTAGCGCAGTTTGACGAGTGGGAAGTCATGGTCTTGGGCCATCAAAAAGGCCGTAACACCAAGGAAAACTTGCACCGCAACTTCGGCATGGCACGGCCCGAGGGCTATCGCAAAGCCACGCGGCTGATGCGGCTAGCGTCACGTTATCGGCGGCCGATTATTTGTTTCATTGACACTCCGGGTGCGTACCCAGGGTTAGGCGCCGAAGAGCGCGGCCAAGCCGAAGCAATTGCCAAAGCGCTTCAGGTGATGGCGAGCTTGGAATGCCCGGTCATTTCTATCGTAATAGGCGAAGGCGGCTCGGGTGGTGCGCTTGCCTTAGGTGTGGCGGATCGGGTGTTGATGCTAGAGTACGCGACGTATTCGGTGATCTCGCCCGAGGGCTGCGCTTCCATTTTGTGGCGCGATGCTAGCAAGATTCCTGAAGCGGCCGCCCAATTAAAGCTCACGGCGCCAGACATCGCAGCGCTGGGCGTGTGTGATGAAATCATCCCCGAAGCCGCAGGTGGTGCGCATCGCGATGCAGCCATCACCGCTGCAAAAATTCGAATTGCGATCAAACGCCATCTCAAAGAACTCACCGCGATGACGCCACGCGCACTGCAAGATGCGCGCTACCAGAAATTTCGCAAAATCGGTGCGTTTGTTGAGGCAACGACGTAGATGACCCCTGCGCTGCCGAGCTCCCATGTACTGAAAACCGTCGAGCTGCGCTAGTGGATTTCGCAACGCTGCTGTGGTGCGTGATTTGTATCGCTGGCTACTGGGGCCAACATTTTGTGCGGCTTCGCCGGTATCGGCATGGTTTGATGCTGTTGGGCTGTTGCCTCGGCGCCGTCATCGGGCTTACTGGTGTTCCCGTCATGGGGGCGATCGCAATCGGCGGGGCAGGTTGTCTGTTGGTGGTTGCGCCGCTGATTCGTGGCGTGGCACGCAGCCTCGTGCGCCGTGAAAAGTTTGCGGCCGCGCAGCGTTGTTTGAGCCTGGCCGCGTTGTTGGCCCCGGGTGCTGGCGCCGAAGAAGATCGGGTTGGGGTTGCGATGTTGGCGTCGGTACGCAGCCAAGGCGTCGGAGTCGCGGTTGCTGCGCTCGAACAAGCCAAACGGCAATTGCCAACAAACGCCGACAATCGCCGCATGATCGATGAGCGGATTGTATTGCTGTATACAGCGACCGGCGAGTGGAGTGCCGCCTTGCAGCACAGCCGAGATACGCTCGGGGTGTTGCCACCAGATGAGCTTGCGGCCAGTCCTCACGGCATAGGAATTGAGGGTATTACGCCGGTGGTATGGGTTGAATTGCTTGGTGCGATAGCGCGCCTCGGTCGCATCGACGCGGCATGTGCCATGTACAAACGCTTGG
>JAYWHS010000480.1:0-3803 GCA_043777635.1 Kofleriaceae bacterium
TCAAGCGGTGGCGCTGCCAACCACCATGACGATTTTTGCGGGCATGGGCGTGATCATTACCTCGGCCACGGCAATCATTTTTGGCAAAGCGATTTGGGATCCGATTGAATTGGCGGGGCGGTTTCACGACCCGGTGATTGTCGCAATTGCAATGTTCACCATCGTAATCGCGACGTTGTCGGTCAACATCGCAGCCAATGTGGTTTCGCCTGCGAACGATTTTGCTAACGCATTGCCGCGCTATATCAACTTTCGTACAGGTGGCTTGATCACCGGGGTTGTCGGGATCCTGATGCAACCGTGGAAGCTACTAGAAGATCCGCATAAATATATCGACAAGTGGTTGCTCGGCTGCGCTGCAGGGCTGGGCTCGATCGCGAGTGTTTTGATCGTCGACTATTGGATTGTGCGCAAAACCCGGTTGTCTCTTGGCGATCTGTACGATGCCAACGCTGGCGAGTATCACTTTACCAATGGCTGGCACATCCCAGCGGTGGTCGCGACGCTCAGTGGCACCGCGCTCGCGCTCGCCGGGCAATTTATCGATGCCTTGCGTCCGGTGTACGACTATTCATGGTTTGTTGGATTTGGCGTGGCTGGCGTGATGTATTGGGTGCTGACGCGCCGTCGAAACATCGTTGTACCGACGGCTAAAATCGTGAATCCGATATAGGTGTTCATGTTTTGATAAAAATTATCATATGACGAGTATCTGGCTGAGATCTGCTCCATATGATTTCAGGTGTTTACCGCTGGCGGCGTTGGCCCAAGCCTTGCTCGAGAGGTCTTCATCAATATGAAGAACTTGCTGAACATCGCTACGTTAGTTGCTGCACTCTGCACCGCCACGTTGACTCAAGCTTGCGTTTCCGACACTGACGAAACCTCCGAAGCCTCGCTTGAAGCTGTGGTGTCTCCGAAGTTTGACCTGTGGAAGAACGAAGCGGGCCAGTTCTCGTTTCACCTGGTCGCTGCCAATGGTGAAGTTTTGCTGACCTCGGAAACCTACCAGTCGCGCACTGGTGCCATCAATGGCGTGCTCTCGGTGCTCGACAACGGCGGCCTCGATGTGCGCTACGCCGTCAAGCAAGGCAGCGATCGCAAGTACTACGTGAGCTTGCTCGCTGCTAACAAGCAAGTCATCGCCACGGGCGAAGGCTACTCGACCAAATCAAACGCAACGCGCGGCATCAAAACCATGGTGCGCAATGTCGCTTCGTACTTGCAACATTGGGACAATCCAACCGGCGCTCGCTTTCAAGTGAAAGCCAGTTCGTCGAATGCCTTTTCGTTTGCTTTGTACGCCGGCAATGGCGAAGTGGTGTTGACCTCAGAGTCGTACACCACCGAAGCCGCAGCGCTCAACGGTGCATTCGCCGTGCAAGAAAACGGCGTTGACGCAGCCAACTACAAACTGCTGCAAGCCAATGATGGCCGCTCGTACTTTGTGTTGCGCGCTAAGAACAACGAAGTCATCGGTGTTTCGCAGATGTACACGACCCAAGAGTCGGCGCAACGGGCCATTACCTCGGTTACCGCATTGCTGGTAAGCGGCGCAGCCGAACTGCTGTAACCAGGACTTGGCTTCGCTAGCGTCGAGCCGCGTCTGAATAAACGAGCCTGTGGCTCGGTGAGTTGCTCATCGCGGGGGAAAAGCGATGGGCGATTTGCTTTTTCGGTTCACGAAGCATGGTGGGCGGTGCCGCGCCTTGCTGGTTTCAATGCGCAACCTTGGCGCGCACGATCTTATGCTTATCGAGTAAGCGATACAGCGTCAGAGGGGCAAGCCCGGCTGCTTTCGCTGCGCGCCGCACATTGCCGTCGCAGGCATCCAGCAGTTGTAGTAGATAGGTTCGCTCAAGCGGTTCGAGCCACTGATCGCGAAGTTGTTCGAGGGTTAGGTCTTGTACGGCATTGCCCCACGGTGGCGATAGCGTCGAGGCTGGTGTTGCGGATGTGGATGTTGCACTGACGCCAGCACTTCGATGCGGCATCGGTTGCGGGCCAGGGCTGACGCCTGCGAGCAATGGTCGCGGCAGGTCATGCACCGTTACATCGTTGCCACCGGCCAAAATGAGAGCATGTTCGATCGCGTTGCGCAGCTCACGCACATTGCCCGGAAACCGATATGCACGCAGTGTTTCAAGCACGGCGGGTGACAAGCGCGGCGCAGTTTTGCCCATGGCGCGTGCTGATTGTTCGGCGAACACGCCAGCGAGTACTTCGATGCTGTCTTTGTAGTCGCGCAATGCCGGCAGATCGAGCGTCATCACCGACAAGCGGTAGAAAAGATCGTCGCGAAACGTTCCAGCTTGCGCCATCGCTTCAAGATTGCGATTGGTAGCAGCGACTAACCGCACGTCAACATGCTTGGCCGCTTCGTTCGACCCGACCGCAAGCACTTCGCCTTGCTCCACTGCGCGCAGCACTTTGGCTTGTAAAATTAACGGGATCTCGCCGATCTCGTCGAGAAACAGCGTGCCGCCGTGGGCTTTTTCGAATTCGCCAAGCTTGTTGACTGTGGCACCAGTGAACGCGCCTTTGACGTGACCGAACAGCATGCTTTCGAGCAGCGTGTCTGGAATTGCTGCGCAGTTCACCGTGACGTAAGGTTTGCCGGCCCGTTTGCTGTTGGCGTGAATGGCGCGTGCCACTAAGTCTTTACCGGTGCCGCTTTCGCCGCGAATTAAAATCGGCGCCGTGGTGGGCGCGGCTAAGTCGATACGACGTTCAACTTCGCGCCAGGCCGGCGACAGGCCTTTGATTAGAAATGGTCGCCCAGTTTGGTCGCGGCTCTGGCGATCGAGCTGGGCTCGTCGAATGCTATCGGCACCCAGCTCGGCAATTTCGGTTAGTGCTGCGACGGTGGCCTTGTCGAAGCGATTGCTTGCGCGCGCGGCAATAGCCAATACGCCAATCGGTTTGCCGCGTTTGCGCACCGGCACAGCGACCACGCTGCCAACATCGAGCAAGTAGCGGGTGTACAAAGCATCACTGGCGGCATCGCGGCATACGTGCGCTGCGTTGTGCTCAAACACCCACTGCGCAATGCCTGCCTTGTTGTCGCGTTTGGTCACGACGCTGGGTAGCGTTACCACCATGCCATCGACTTCGTGATGGACCAGAGCTAAGCCTTGCGCTGCGGCGTCCCACAAAAATAGCGAACCATGTTCGGCGCCAGTGGCCGATAGTGCAAGCTCCACCACTTCATGTTCCAGCGTGCCGGGCAACGCAGCTAGCAACCGCGCTTCGATGGTGGCAGGGTCAACAGCGCGAAGCGCAGGCGCGGGCGTGGACACTGTTCGAGAATGCCACAATCTGAATCCGCTCGATATTGCCAAGCAACGCTTCGCACGGCCTATTGTCAGAGCAGGATGCTGGACTTCGCATGGTTACCGGTCGTTGATCGGCCCAGTTGGTCCGTTGCTGGGCTGGTCGATCGTGGTCGTCGCAGCACCGATGATATTGAACACCACACGGCGATTGCGTGCCCGGCCAGCGGCGCTCTTGTTGCTGTCAATCGGCGCGCTTTCACCAAAGCCCTTGGATTCGAGTTGGTCAGCTGGCACTGATTTTTCAATCAAATACTTCACAACGGCCGCAGCGCGTCGGCTCGATAGATCTTGATTGGCTGCATCGTTGCCACGGTCGTCGGTATGACCTTGCACTTCAAACCGCAGTTCAGGGTGCGCGGCAATCACCGCAGCTGCGTTGGTTAGCAGTTTAAACGACCGTTTTTGAATGCGCGCTTTGTTGGTATCGAAGAAAACTTGTTCCAAGATTTCAAGTTGACCGTCGACAAC
>JAYWHS010000481.1:0-3784 GCA_043777635.1 Kofleriaceae bacterium
CCCAGGTTCAAAGCTAGAGGGGTCGCGGGCTACGGTGACGATTGCTGCACCAGGCGTGCATCAATTTCTGCTGCGACGATGGTGCCGAATCCGAATAACAAACCGAGTAGCTTCCATGGCGTTGGCTCGTGCGGTAGGCAGAAAGCTTCTCGACAAATGATGCGCGCCACATCACGCTTGACGTCCTCGGGGCACAGCGAGATTACCAGCCTCGAACTTTCGAAGTCGTTGCCGAAATTGGAGAGGTACGCGAGAAACATTGCCAGCGCGCGTTGCGGTGCATGTTTGGCAGCCATGATTGCGCGCACCTGGGCGCCGTAACGCCACAGTGGATGCTGGTCACACGCCAGCTCGATGCGGGCCAATGCAACGTTGTTGAATCCGTAGAGAATGCCAAGATGCGCGCGGACAACGTCGATGTGGAGCGATGGCTCGACCCAGCGCTCACGTTGCGCCGTGTGATCGAGCATGAGCGCTAGCGCGGTATCGGTATCGCCGACGCTGAGGTGACTACGATAGTGCAGATATTCAGCGAGGTCACGTTCCGCTGGGGCTTGCCGGACATCGCCGTGTTGGACGGTGGTGCCGGGAATCTTGTGGGCAACGCCGGCATCAAACATTGTTTCGCAAAGCTCCAGTGAGGCTGGTTGCCAACCAACACTGCGGTTCAGCCAGTCGAGGTACACCGAAGCGAGTGTGGGCAGCCGCGCCAACCTAGCGAGTTGCGCGAACGCAAGGATGCTATCCCTGGTGGCGCGACGCTTGAGCACCGCGTCGTCGCGTTGCAGCAGTTGATGTAGCGCAGTGAGATCCAATTGGTAGGCTAGCGCCAAAAGTTCAACTGTGGATCGCACTGACACCGTGGACGCAAACTTTTCGATCAGTTGGTGTGCTGGGTACAACGTTAGATTCACACCGTGTTCGCCTGCGGGCGGGCATGCCGGTCCAAGGTTCACGGCGGCGGCGCGTAGTTCGCCGAGGCGCGGATCTTGTGGCGACCACAACGCCGAGGCGAGCACATCGACGGCAACGAGGGCCCGCTCCAACGGCCTATTTTCGAGTTTTGCCCAAAGCGCATCAAACAGCGTAGGATCACTTCCGCGTCGAGCCATTTGGCAAAGAATACTTTTAATGTCACCAGCCGCTGGTTCGCTGAGTCGAGCCTCGCGTGGCGCAGCATCAGGATTGATGTTGGCAGCGGCAAGTGCCTGCGCAGTAGCGACGAGCCCTAGTGCTGCGGCTTTTTCGGCGATTCGGTTCATGGTGAGGGCGGTATTTCGACTATGAAAAGTGAGCCGAGCCCGGGGCTGCTCTCGACGGAAATGCGTCCGCCGATCTCGTTGATGACCTGTTGTGCAATCGCAAGCCCGATACCCATCCCGGCACCGCGCTTGGTAGAGTACAGCGGGTTGAAAATGAACGGCAATACGCTGGCGTCTATGCCCGCGCCGGTATCTGTTATCGCGATGCGAGCCCAGCCTGCGTCGTTGGTATCAAGCTCGACTTCAACGCGGTTGTCGTGATCTGTCGCTCGGAGGGCTTGCGCTGCGTTGATGAGCAGCGATACAAATACGTGGCCAAGTTGATGCGGGTTCGCGCGAACCACTGGCGACGCTAGAAAGTTCGTACGAAAAATTCCGTTGCGTTCGATCTCGGTGCGCACCAGCGTCGCCGCATCGCTAAGCACCTGTTGAACACTAATCGTCTCGATGGTGCGCTCATCAACGCGGCTGTAGTGGTCAATGTAGGCTGCGAACGCGGCTAATCGCTGGTACTCGTTGGCGGTGGTGGGTAAGAAAAATGCGCTCGGATGATCTGCACATTCCATGCGCAATCGATTCGTGAGTTCCGGTAGTGCGATCGACAATGCCAGAAGCTGAGTCTTAATTTGTGCGAGCTTCTCATCGCGACTCATCGCTGCAACGTATCATGTGACACTTCGCTGTAGGCCCTAACTCATAATTTCGCCTACAGATGTTGGTATCATTTAGAAAATTTTCTTATTGCACACGCCATAAACATGTAAATGAACATGGGGGTATGGGGAGGATTGCGATTCGTGGTACGTATCTTGAGAGGGTGGGCGGCATGAAACTCAATCGATTGCAGCTTGACGTTTCTTGGCGTGATATTGCCCGTAATTCCGGCGTTGCAGATGACATCGCGCAGCGGCTGTGGGCGCGCGCCGAATCTTCCGTCTCCAACATCAATGATGTAAAAAAAGTTGAAAGCATGTTCCGCCGCATGCTGGCGGAACTCAAAGGCCTCAACGATCTCGCGGAGGAGTTGGAAGGCGCATCGAACACCTTGCGGCGGCCCGGCAAGTGGACCCAGGTGCTCCTCCAGGATCATAAGCATGCGGGTAGCGCTACCAGCAAGGCGTCGGTCGATCCTCAGCGTGCAGTTGCACCCATTGCGCCCGCTGTTCGGCTGCAACAAGCGTTGCAACATGCGGTCACCACGGGTGAACAAGCCGCGCGCTCCGTCGCGAACGCGAACGCGTCAACGCTTACACAAGTATTGGGGCGGATTCGTGATGGCCAGGTAGGCAATGTGCTGGCAACCCTAGACCCCGGTGCGCTCTCGCAGATCATGCGGTTGGCTGACGGACTGGTGACCGTTATTGACCAGAGTCGTAACCTCACCAGCGGAAACGCCACCAGCGGAGCGGCGCTGCCAGGCGAGTTGCGCAACCAACTTGAGTCTCGGCTTAACGCCGACTTTGGCAACGTGCGCATTCACGACGATGCAGCAGCCGCAGACCAAGCTCGCCAACATGGCGCGGTTGCGTTCGCGCAAGGCAGTGATGTGTTCTTCGGCGAGGGTAAGTACGATCCGTCGAGCAATGAAGGCAAGCATCTCATTGCCCACGAACTTACGCATGTCGCTCAACAGAGCGGTGGCGCACCCGCCGCCACCGGCGCAATGTCTGAGGTCGGCAGCGCTGTTGAACGCGAAGCTGATCGGGTTGCGGATGCATTTGTTGCTGGCGCTGATCCTGGCGATGCGGCGTTCAATGTATCTGAACACGTTGATGCTGGCACGATTTCTCGCAGAGCGGTTGGTGAGCCGGCACCGGCGGCAAGCGCCGCGCCCGCTGCGCCTGCAGTCCCTAAAGAATGGAAACTTTCGTTACTTGGCCAGGCGCTTGATCTGTCAGCAAGGCTCAGTGGCGCGAAAGACATCGGCGGTGGCGAGAAGCAGATCGTAGTTAACCAGAAGCTTGGCCCGCTACGCATTCAAAGCGCAACA
Source organism: Kofleriaceae bacterium (assembly GCA_043777635.1). GTDB lineage: Bacteria > Myxococcota_A > Polyangia > Haliangiales > Haliangiaceae > JABFXX01. The sequence goes on from JAYWHS010000481.1 coordinate 3,253, forward strand.
TTCAAAGCCGATGGTGAGAAGATTTCGTCGGGCACACTGCTTGCGGCGATTGACTCAGGGCCGCTCAAAGGTACCGCTGGCGAGCTCACGGTTAACGCGCGCGGCCAGGTTTCGGGTTCACTTGAGTTTCCGCTCAATGTACCCGGCTTGATGGTCAAAAAGGTCAAGCTGGAAATTGGGGCGGGCAGGCTAAGCACCACCATCAGGCTTGAGCCAAAAGATTTTAACTCACCAAAATTTTCGATCAAGTCTAGCAGCTTTGATCTCACGATTACATCCGACGCTAGTGGCCTACACGCAAACCTGGTTGGCAGTGCGGTGGTGGGTATTGAAAATGGTATTGCGCGCGGCGAAGCCAAGATCGAAATCGATCTGCAAGTTGGCCGGACCATCACGTTCAATGCAAGGATTACTGGAAAAATTGAAATCGTCGGGCTTGCTGCTGCTGATGCGGTCATTACCTACGATGGCAAGACGTTTCAGTTTGAAGCCGGCGGCAACGTCGCGGTTAATTTGCCTGGACTCGCCGGTA
>JAYWHS010000482.1:0-3770 GCA_043777635.1 Kofleriaceae bacterium
AAGCTGACCGGCTTAGCCCACGTTGCTGAATTGGTGCGTGGCCATTTGGAAATGCAAGCCGAGCAAACGCCGGATTTCAGCAATGATTTGTGGAGCAAGATTGAAGCACGGCTCGATGGTGCTGACGCCGTGCGCGGCAGTGCGCGAACGGCGATTACCGTCGAAGATCGCAGTCACGACAGCGCTGGCGGTGGCCTGGCCAAGGCCGACCTTGAGCCAAGCGGCTCGTTGTCGCAGTCATGGCAAGCAGCGTCGAAACCAGGCGTTTGGGGCTGGTTGGCTCAGCATCGCGCCCACTTCGTCACCGGGATGGTGAGTGCAGGCGTGGTTGCCGCGGTTGCGTTGTGGTTGCGGCCAGGTGCAGCGCCAGTAAACTCGACCCCAACGATAGCTGTTGCTACAGCGACGCTTGCGGTCCCGCCGGTGGGAAATGGCAGTGACAGCGTCATGATGCCGGTGGTTTTTAAGACCCCAACGGAAGTGGAAGCACTCGACGTGACCGACGGTTCGGGAACCGTGATGACGATTGCTGATGAAGATGGCGAAACGGCTGTGATCTGGATCAGCCCGAAAGATGTCGAGGGCCTATGAGCAACCCCCAAAAACCTGTGAACCCAACGCTAACACTCCTTGTTGCGGTCGCGGCGGCAGCGATTTTTGCAACGCCAGCACTCGCTGGCAAAGCTGCGAAAGCTGAACCGAAGCCAACCGCTGCTGATACCAAGCCAGCGCAAGCTGACGTCAAAGCTGATTGTGAATTTGTCGAAATTTCGGCGACCACGTCGGCAACGCCTAAGATCGACAGTGCATTGGCTTCGATGGAAAAGAAGCTAAAAAAGCCGCCGTTCTCGTCGTGGAACACCTTTAGCCAATTGACTCGGGTGGCGCGGCCGTTGGCGCAACTCAAGTCTGAATCGGTGAAACTTTCGACTGGCTCGGTTAGCGTGTTGCTGCGCGAAGTCACCGGCCTCGGTGGCAAGCGACCGCGGCTCGCGCTGAGCGTGACTATGGATGACGCTGATGGCAAGCGGGTGATGGACACCAAAGTAAATGTCGATGCTGGCGAGTTCTTTTTGATTGGCCGCTCGTTGGCAAACAATTCCGGGCACGTGCTCGCATTGTCCTGTCGCATGTAGGTGTCGCCCGAATTTCAGCCCATCGCTCGCGAAACACATAGCTCGTTATGGTCGTCGTTGCGCTTCGGGCGTGCGCCCCAACTTTTTCGATCTGCGAGGTCTCGCTCGATAGTTCGTCCCGTTTAGTGCTATACGTTGGCGGCTTTTATGAGTGGCACGGCTATCGCTCGACGAAGTTATCGCGCTTGGTACATCCTAGCTGGCGTTGTCGTGTTTTTTGCGGTGGCTGCGATCGTAGCGCTCAAGGTGGTGTATCCCCGGGTCGCAGCAGCCAAGTTACGCTCGACATTGCACAGCAAGATCTCGCAGCGTTTAGGGCGTGAGGCTACGATTGGCGAAATCACCGTCAAGGTTGGTCATGCGGTGATTCGCAATGTGGTGGTGGCTGGGCCCAACGACGGCGCTGCACCGTTGCTAAAGATCAATCGCATCGAAGTGAATTTCGACGGCGCCAAATCGCTGCTTGGTACGATTGTACTTGGCTCGGTGATCGTCGATGGCGTATCGATCGCTGCACGCCGCGACAGCAATGGCCTTGATAACTTTGCCGATATTGTTACGCGAGTGCGCACGCCGCGGCCGGAGACCGCTGGAGCTGCACGCAGCGCGCGGCCAACGTCGATCGTCCTCAAACATATTCATGGCGAGGCCATGGACGAGCGCACCGGTGCACACCTTGCATTTGCCGACGCTGAAGCAATGTGGACGCCAGCCGAAGTCCACGGCACCGCCCATGACGTTGCAGGCATGGCACCTACCGGCCAAACGTTTGGTGCGCAAATGCTGACGATGCAGCGCTTACCTGGACATGCACCGACGCTGCAAGTAACCGGCGGCGCGTTAGAGTTGTGGCCAAAGATGGAACTCGCGGGCATCGCCGGCACCATTGCCGCCGATGAGGTAGAGGCCGGGCGCGTGCGGTTGGATTTGTCGGGTGGGTATGGCGATGTTGCAACCACGTTGTGGACGGCGCGCGGCTGGGTTGATCCGCGGGCTGCAACTGGTGTGGTCGATTTGAGTGCTGCTAAATTTCGGCTTGATCAGCTCAAGCGATTTTTAGCCAATGCCAAGCTGGTTGATTACGAGAAGACCACCCTCGATGCGACCGTGCATCTTGAATTACAACGCGATGGTGCCACGTTCGCTGGTAAAGTTCATGTTGCCAATCTATCGGTTGGGCATCCCATGTTGGCCGATCGTGAGGTGCACGGGCTTGGCGTCGACGGCATGATCGCAGGTACGCTGTCGCGGTCGCAACGGCGCTTGGAATTAACTCAAGGTGAGTTTGTTTCGCGTGGCTTGCCGGTCCAAATTACCGGTGTACTCGAACTGGCTGGCGGCAAACTCGCCGACGGTGGCACCCGGGTGGCACGAGTGGTTACCGGCCATTTTGTGATTCCTCCGGTTAACTGCCAGGACGTGCTTGCTGCGATCCCGGCCGAGATGGCACCGTATTTGGCGGGCTATCAACTCAAGGGCACGTTCGCAACCGATTTGAAATTGGTGATTAATTGGGCCAATCTCGACGCCACCACGTTGGGTGGCTCGGTCGGTATTCGCAATTGCAAAGTGACGCAGCGGCCAAGTGATTCGCCAGCGCGGTTGAACCAAGATTTTGAGCACTACGTTGAAGTCGAAAAAGGCGAATGGATTTCGTTTGACGTGGGGCCGGACAATCCCGAGTTTGTGCCGTTGCTTGATATTTCGCCGTACGTGATGAAGTCGATCATGAGCACCGAAGATTCGGCGTTTGAAAAGCATCATGGCTTTATTCCCAGTGAGTTCCGCACCGCGTTGATTAACAATCTTAAAGCCGGCGGGTTTCGCTACGGCGCATCGTCGATCACCATGCAAATGGTGAAAAACGTCTTGCTGTATCGCAAAAAAACCTTAGCGCGCAAACTGCAAGAATTGTATCTGACCTGGGACGTTGAAAACGTTTTGTCCAAAGCCCGCATCATGGAGATTTACCTCAACGTGATTGAATACGGGCCTGGCCTGTATGGCATCGGCCCAGCGGCGCAACACTATTTTGGTAAACCAGCGAAAGATCTAACTCCGACTGAAGCGGCGTTTTTTTCGTCGATTTTGCCGGCACCAAAACAGCGCTATAAGCAGTATTGCGAAGGCACGCTCACGCACTGGACCGAAGGTAAAATCACTCGCATTTTGAACATCATGCTCAAACGCAAACGGTTGACTCAAGAAGAATACGACGCAGCGGTAGCGACGCCTTTGGTGTTCGCCAAAGACGGCACCGAGACCCCGGAAGAGTGCCTGCACCGCCAAGCCCGGGCTGTCAAAAACTCGCGGTCGACGAATCCGCAAGAAAAGTAAGTATAGGGTTACACGAACCTCGGGCCACCGCGCTCGAAACATGGGTAACCACCTACTTGGTGCTTTCTCGGTAACGCGCCGTCGTCGTCGGCCGAGTCCCGCGTAAAAACCTGCGATTGCTCGGTAAGTGGCTGATATTACTTGCGTCTAATCTGGTAAAATATTGCCTGGGAATAGTCGAAAAAATCTTCGAATATAACCGAAGGGTTTGCCGGTTGCGGGTACCCATGAGTGCCACCATCCATGAGTAGTTTTGCAAAAGTGATTCCGTTACGGCGCGAGGGGCTTGCGATCGAC
>JAYWHS010000483.1:0-3767 GCA_043777635.1 Kofleriaceae bacterium
GTGTTGATCGTGATCATATCGCCGCCCAAGGTACTGAGCTTCATTGCCGACACCGCGCATTTGTCAAAATGCCGAGGTAAAAACGTCAGCGCTGCACCGCCGCAAGGCCCACCGTCAATCGGCCGTCCATCGACGAGTGGCGCACCATCACGGGTGCCATCAACGCCCGGTGCACCATCACCTGCGACGCCATTGGCTTGAAAACTACAAGCGCTGAACCCAAGCGCACTAGCTAGCACCCACGTGTGTGACGTTCGTCGCATGGCCGAATCATAGCGCCTTTTGTGAACGTTTTGCTATCGGATAGCTGTCACGTAACGCCCCACCACCCCGTCGATATCCGCGCCATTGCTGTAGCTATCGAAGACGTAGGGTCGCCCGGTATCTGAATTTTCACGCGATGGCGCCGTGGTCAACCGAATCATTACAATCCCGTCGCGTCGCATTGCAACCGCCTCGGCATCCACGCCACTACCATCGTCGACGATAGTATCAAGATCAAAACCATCACCACCCGCCGCCAGCCGATCAAACGGATTCACCGGGTTGGTTTGATCATTGAGTAACACGGGAGTTTTGCCAGCAAAGCCGCGCCACGCCGTGCGATCGCGCACATAGATCAGTTCGTTAGCCGTCACATAATCATGCGCCAGCGTCCGCCACTGCACCCCGTCCCGCGACACTTCAATGATCAGCAAATCCATAAACGGCCCGACGTCAGTATCAAAGCCGTTTTCAAATACTGCAAAATCTTCACCGGGGCCGTTGATCAAGGTGGCATTTGCCCAACGCAAGGTTATTGATGTGTTCAGCGCGGGCGCAAAACGCAACGAATACACATCAGTGCTGCCATTATTCTGGCCACCACCAAGCACTCCATTAACCGCAGCATCAGCATCGCCAAAGCCAACCCCAGTTGCACCTGGCGCAGCGACAATGGTGTTGGCATAGCGGACCGGTTGCGGCCCCGCATCGACCGCCGCATCGTTGCTACGCATCGCATCGGGCAACGTAACTCCTTCAACACCGCCGCAATTTATCGCGCACACTGACAATCCGACAAACATCCAACAACTACCACGCTTGCTACGCTGCACTAGGCCCTCCAAAGTCAACCAGCGCTGGCGGTTCTACATCTAATGCCGGCACCGGCGTTGGCTTGCCATCACTGTCGAGCGCCACCATCGTAAACTCGCCGCGAGTACACAGCGACCGAGTTCCACTGAGCAGGGCTTCACTGAACATTTCAACTTCAACCACCATTGAACTGCGCTTGGTGCTAACGACCCGGGCCACTAGTTCCACCAACTGTCCTTGCACTACCGGCGTACGAAAATCGGTTTTTTGTGAACTTGCAGTGACCACCACGCACCGTGAAAAACGCGTCGCGGCAATAAACGCAGCGCGGTCCATCAAGGCCAACGCTTGACCGCCAAACAAGGTGCCATAGTGATTGGTCTGGTTTGGGAACACCACATCCATCATGCGCACAGCGTCGGTGCAACCGCGTGAAAGCGGTGCCCCAACGTCAGAAGGCTTCATCGAACGCCACCTGTCCCGTGACGCCCACTTGATACGCCGAAACCCGCCGTTCAAAGAAATTAGTTACTTCCTGCACATCCTGCAATTCCATAAAACCAAACGGATTGCGTGCGCCATAGCTTTTGGCGAAGCCCAACCGAGCCAAGCGTTGGTCTGCAACAAAACGCAAATACTCTTTCATGTCGACCACCGACAGGCCGGAGATACCGCCGCCAAGCAGGTCCTCGGCGAACATAGTTTCACACGTAATTGCTTGATCCAACATCAGCCGCACGTTGGCTTCCAGCGTGGCATCGAACAAGTCGGGTTCTTCACGCCGCACCACATCGATTACTTCAAACGCGAAGGCCATATGCGCACTCTCGTCGCGAAACACCCAATTGGTGCCGGCCGCTAGGCCGTGCAACAACCCGCGCGACCGCAAATAATATACGTAGGCGAATGCGCCAAAGAAGAACAAGCCTTCGATACATGCCGCAAAACAAATTAGATTGAGCAAAAACCGTTGCCGCTCTTCACGATTGCTCAACGTTGGCACTGCTGAAACCGAGTCAAGCCATTGCATACAAAACTGCGCCTTGGCACGAATTGACGGAATCGACTCAACCGCAGCGAACGCTTCGCAACGCTCTGCATGGTCAGGGATGTAGGTATCGAGCAGCGTCAGATAAAACTGCACATGCAGCGCTTCTTCATACAACTGCCGCGACAAATACATCCGCGCTTCGGGTGCATTGATATGTTTGTACAAATTGAGCACCAGATTGTTAGCAACAATCGAATCCCCTGTGGCAAAAAATGCAATGAGTCGTTGCACCAAATGACGTTCTGCCGCCGTCATCTTACCAGCATCATTCAGGTCGTTCAAATCCGTTGCGAAACTCACTTCTTCGACGGTCCAGGTGTTCTTGATCGCAGCACGATACATCTCAAAGAACTGCGGATACGCCATCGGCCGTAGCGTTAAACACAAACCGGGGTCCAACAACCGACTAGGTCGGGTAGCATCACGATGAATCATTGGCAGGCCTCACAGCTTTCAGGGTTTTCCAACGAACAGGCCAATGCGGCCGCTTCGTCAGCTTGTGCCAGGGTATTGCTCGTTGGTGGTGACGCTACCGTCACCGCTGGCAACTCGCTGGTGGTTTTGGCGATACGGGTGGCAGGCCGCGATCGCAAATAGTACGTTGACTTCAGGCCGCGCTTCCACGCATGAAAATACATGCTCGACAGCTGTCCGATACTCGGACTCTCAATAAAAAGATTGAGCGACTGACTCTGATCAATAAACGCACCGCGGTCCGCTGCCATATCGATGAGGGAACGCATCGGCAACTCCCACGCCGTGCGAAACAATTCGCGCATCGGCGCGGGCACGGCTTCCAGCCCTTGCACCGAACCCTCGGCCATCCGCAATTTTGCGCGCACCGTGTCGTTCCATTGGCCAAGCTTTTTAAGCGCTTCCACTAAATAGCGATTCACCTGCACAAAATCCCCCGACATGGTTTCGCGCTTAAACAGATTTGACACCTGGGGCTCGATACATTCGTAACAACCCGCCAACGACGCAATCGTCGCAGTTGGCGCCACCGCGATCACTAACGAATTGCGCAAGCCATTTGCCATAATGCGCGCGCGCAGCGAATCCCATCGCGCGCCATGCGCTGGCGTCACGCCCCAAGCATCAAATTGCAATTCACCGCGCGCTGCACGGGTATCGGCAAACGCTGCGTGCGGGCCTTTTTGCTCAGCCAATTCACACGATGCGGTGAGCGCATGAAAATAGATTTCTTCAGCGATGGTTTTTGATACCGAGCGGGCCCCAGCCGAATCAAACGGCAAGCCCAAGATGAAACAAACATCTTGTAAGCCCATCACCCCCAAGCCAATTGGCCGCCAACGCATGTTGGAGACTTTGGCCGTAGCGATCGGATAATAATTAAGATCGATAACTTGATCGAGCTGCCGCACCGCGATGCGCACAGTTTCGGCGAGCTTGTCGTAGTCAACGCCGCGCGAGCTGACGTGCCGCGCGAGATTAATCGAACCCAGATTGCACACAGCGGTTTCTTCGGCCGATGTCACTTCCATAATTTCCGTGCATAAGTTCGACAAATGCACAGTGTTACCGGCCACGCCGGTCTGATTGCACCCCCGATTGGCGGCATCCTTGAATGTCATCCAACCGTTGCCGGTTTGCGCCAGCGTCCGCATCATCCGAGCGT
>JAYWHS010000484.1:0-3763 GCA_043777635.1 Kofleriaceae bacterium
TTGGCAGTGATTTGGCAAATTTGCGGGTCCGCAATCATGCCCGACAGACCATCGGAGCAAAGCACGTAGACATCGCCGCTTTTGATTTGGTGAGCGCGAATATCAACTTGCACGGTTTCGCGCATACCCAAGGCTCGGGTGATGACGTTTTTATGAGGGAAGTTGCGTTCTTCTTCCTCGGTCATATCCGGTTTGGCTTCTTTGTAGTCTTCGAGCAGCGAGTGGTCGCGTGTCAATTGATGAATTTGATTGTCACGCACGCGGTACACGCGGGAATCGCCAACGTGGCCGATGTAAATTTTGTCGCCCGAGATTAGCGACGATACCAGCGTGGTGCCCATGCCCTTGTAGCGCAGGTCGCGCGACGATGTTTCGAAGATCCGCAAGTTGGCGAGCTTGATGCCACAGACTAAGCGGTTCTCAATGTACGACAGCGATCGGTCCATCTTGTACGGCCAGGTCGCTTCTTCATCTTCGCGGGTGCGCTGATAGAACTCGCCAATGGTTTCGGCCGCCATCTTGGAAGCGACTTCACCGGAGGCGTGGCCGCCCATGCCGTCGGCGACGATGAACAATTGCTCATCTTCAATGAGGGAAAAATAATCCTCATTGTGGGTCCGCTTCATTCCCACATCGGTTTTGGCTGCGTAGCGGATCTTCATAAAATGACTGGGGGGCAAATAGGCGCCAAGTTCACTGATGATAGACAGTTGCAGGCGAGTGCGTCAACCCGCTGAGGCGACGACCTTGTGCCTAAGCGGAAGACCGGTACAGTAGCGACAATGTTTGCTGAGATCTTGACGATAGGTGATGAACTGTGTCGTGGTGAAATCGTAGATACCAATTCTTCGGGCTTGGCCGCTCGGCTTTGGGACCTGCAAATTACACCGCGCTGGATGACTTCGTGCCGCGATGACGTGGCCGATATGCGCGCAGCGCTGCATGCGGCGGTGGCTCGGGCCGACCTGGTTATTTGCTCGGGAGGATTGGGTCCTACCGAGGACGATTTGACAATTGATGTGGTTGCGGGGCTGCTTGGATGTGGGGCCGTAATCGATGCGGATGCTCAACAAAGTTGGGAGCGTCGGTTGGCTGGTCGAGTGGCGATAACCGAGCTGCAATTGCGCCAACTTAGGGTGCCTGAGCGAGCCCGGGTTTGGAGCAACCCAGCCGGCGCAGCGCCTGGATTCGAGGTCGAATTGGCCGGTATTCCGGTTTTTTGCTTACCTGGCGTGCCTCGGGAAGTTTGGGGGATCTATGAAAAACATCTAGCTGGGCGATTTTCTGAGCTGCGCGCCGCTCGTGGCAACGCGTTGGCTATCGCGCGCCGAACTTATCGGGTGTTTGGCCGAGGCGAGTCGCAAATCTCGGAATTGTGTCGCGGCCTGGTCGATTCGGTGGCCGGGGCCTCGATTCATTATCAAGTGAAATATCCAGAGACGCTGGTCAAGCTGGTGGTGAGCCGCAGTTCGCAAGCTGAGGCCGATGCGGTCTTGGCGCAGCTAGATGATGGGCTGCGGCAACGGCTGGGTATCAGTCTCTACGGTGCTGGCGACGAAGCGCTGCCGGCGCGGGTCTGCCGCAAGTTGCGCGCTGGCAATCGGCGGGTCGCCACCGCCGAATCCTGCACTGGTGGTTTGCTGGCCGAATTGCTCACCGGGCCGGGTGGGGCGTCGAGCTATTTTGTCGGAGCGGCAGTTTGTTACAGCAATGAAGAAAAAACTCGAGCGCTTGGGGTCGAGCCAGCGGTTTTCGTTGAGCATGGTGCAGTGAGCGAGGCGTGCGTGCGGCAGATGGCGCTGGGTGCCCTCGAAAGGCTTGGCGTCGACATCGCGGTGGCTATTTCGGGCGTGGCCGGGCCAACCGGTGGCACCGACGACAAACCGGTGGGCACTGTACATTTGGCGTTGGCACATCGGCCCAGTGGCGCGCCCATGAGTGCGGCGGTGGTGGAACACAAAACTTATAGCCTTGGGTTCGCGCGCGATATGATTCGCACATTAGCGGCGTGGTGGGGCTTGTGGATGATCGATCGGATCCTGCCCGACGAAACCTAGATTACGGTGCAGTCCACTGAGTCACAACATTGTAGGTCGCTGCCGAGTAGCCGCGCACCATCACGTATGCGGTGCTTTGCCCACTCGGAACATTAATGGCACAGGTCTCGCTCGCGCCGTTGAGATATGGCCGGCATGAATAGCGCGTGGTCGTTGGTGCAGCGCCGAAGCGCACGTACAGATCCGGGTCGCCGGTACCGGTCATCGCAACCGTGAGCAGGCTTCCAGCTTTCACGCTGATCGCTGCGAAGTTGACGTTGCGGCCTTTGGCAACGGAGCCGGTTTGGGTGGTGCTGCTCGTCGGTGGTGTTACCGGCGGAGGTGTTGTGCCGCCGCCACCGCCAGGTGCGCCGTACAATGCGGCCACACCCTCGGCGTCACGCGTAGTGAACGCTAGGTTGGCCGAGCTGCCATTGCATTGCGGGTAGTGCATCACCGATGCCGAATCATATGGGGTGAGCGGTCGGTAGTTGTTGTCTTCAAAACAGGTACCTGCTTCGGGCCGGGTGTGCTCATGGCGAAAGCCGAGGGTGTGGCCCAGCTCGTGCGAAATAATGTTAGCGAGCGGCCAGGTCAAGGTTGGATCAAACGATGAGGTATCAACCAAGACTTCACGCGAGGCCCGAGGCTGATTCGGGAAAAATGCACGGGCCAAATACGGTTGCCCACTCACTTGATTGATGTTGAACATGACCGTGCTGTTGCTAGCCGTACAATTACCGTCTTGGGCCGCGAGGTACACGAAATTCACGTTGCCACGGGTTTCCCACCCAAGATCGGTAGCTTGGCGCAACGCTTCGACGATGCGAGCTTTGTTGCTACCAAACGTATTGCTCACACAATAGGTGAGATTTAGTTTGTCCGTGTTGTTCCACGCACTGTCGGTGCCACCATTGTTGTCGACGATAAGATTACCTTGTTGTAACGATAACCAGAATTCATACAGTGCTTTGTCGTCGATAATTGCAGTGTCGCCGTTGACGATGTACATGCCGCCGGCCCACGGCTCGCGGTAGGTGCTCGCTGCAAATTCTGCAAAACTTTCGCCTGCGGTTGAGCCTGTGGTCGGCGCTTCACCTACAGCACAACTAGCTGCTGGGATGGCGACGAACGTACAAAGACATGCGCGTTGCAAAAAATTGGTCATGCTGGCGGTAGTTCAGGGACCGTGCCAGCGTTGGAGCCGGCCATCGCAACTTCAAGATTGCAGGGGCACAGTGGGCTGGTTGTGGGTCTGCAAAAGTTTTGCTGCGGCGTCAACGTCGCAGAATTTGCACACAATGGTTTTCAGTCCGAGCGATCGCGGTAAGCCACCGCACTGAAAATTTTACAAAGTCGACAATTCATGTAGGCCAAGCTGGGCGGAGCTGGGTCGAGCTAGGATTATCGACGAGGATTCGCTCCAATGTAAGGTAGTTCCGCCGTGCACGATTGTCCGCGCGCCGGCTTGGCGCAGGACTGCCCAGTGCAATGCGCACGGTCGGCGCACCTGGTTGGCGCTGACCGCGCTATAACGCGCGGAATGTCATCCATTGAAACACCTGCACCAACGCCAGACGCGCAGCGGTTATTCATCGCGGTGCGGTTGCCTCCCGCAACTGCCAATCAGTTGGCAACCACCGCCGACCAATTGGCGCGGCGCGCAAGCAACAACAAAGTGGCCGTGCGCTGGGTCGAGCCGGTGAACTATCATATTACGTTGGCGT
>JAYWHS010000485.1:0-3752 GCA_043777635.1 Kofleriaceae bacterium
CCGCCCCGAACCCGAACCAGAGCCAGAGCCAGAGCCAGAGCCAGAGCCAGAGCCAGAGCCAGAGCCAGAGCCAGAGCCAGAGCCAGAGCCAGAGCCAGAGGCAACGCGCTGCCGTTCGGCTTCATCGAACCGTGCTTTATCAACGATGGCTTTTATTTGGGCTTCGGTCATGTCAGTAGAAATTGCAACGTAGTGCAATTCGGGCTCGGCACTGCCAGCACCTGTGGGCGCGATTGCGCTGCCGCTGCCCGATTCGAAGCTAGTCACAAAATGCGATACCGAATCAGCGCAGGGCTTTTGCATCGCAACCACTGCCACTAACAACGCTGCTGTCATCAATATGCGAAACACTTGTGGCGACGACAATCGAATGCCGCGTCCACGTGGAATGCGCGGCACGTCGTTTGATTGTGGAGCCATAGCTAGTCGTACACTGCGACGAGACAAAACGCAAAGCGGAGATTGCGCCAGCGCTGCGTCGGTGATCCCAACAAGAATCGAACTTGTGACCTACCGTTTAGGAAACGGTTGCTCTATCCAACTGAGCTATGGGATCGCGAGGTCATCCTGCCAGACCCATACCGATCGAGCAAGAGGCAGGGAAAGGACCTTTCTGGTACTACTGCCGACGACAAGTCGCAGGCATTCCACTGTGTACTAACCAGAAACGGCAAATGAATGATCCAAGAAACCCGCGCGAGTAACGCGTGGTGGGTTGAATGCCGGCGACTTGCCAGTTGAAAGTCGCGCAGAAGGGACGGGTACGTCCCTTGTTCGATCGAGGCTAACCAGCAGCTTTGACACTTTGTCAAAGCGATGCTGGTTAGCTACCACCGTCGCAACACACCTGCAGTCGGCAGCTTGCGGTTACGGCGTAACCACCGGCGTTGCAGCTGGCGCTGCTGGCGTGATATTGGCCAAACAATCAGTCAGCAGATTACAATCGGATTCTTCGCGAAAACATACTTCAAGTACTCGCACTTGCCGCGACGAATATTGTTCGCCGTTACATTCATCAATGAAGACTTCGGTGTGTTTGGGTGCGGTATGCGCAATATCCAATTTGGCAAGCTCAGCTGGGCTCATTGATGCGCGGGCATCGGCAACTGCGCATTGCGTAAGTTTAGGGCCAAGCGCCGTACAAGCAGCGCGTTGCCGGCGTTGCAACTCGGATCGTTGGACGGTTGCGGCGGGCGGTGTAGCCGTCTCAGCTGCGCGCTGGGTCTTGGGCCCGCACGCCGTTAAAGCGAGGGTAAACGCCCCAACAAACCAACCGGCAATCAATATCGAATATGCCCGCGCGACCGTATTCATCTGCGGTGGACACCTCGACAACAGGCAAGTTGCAGTCCCCTTCGGTCTCATGGTGCACGCCCAACTAGCAGCTGACCTTCGCTGCCAACGTCGTCGATAGGCGCGGTGCACAGCTGGGTAATCTCGGCCGCTACAGTATGTGCCTTTACACACGCGCTCACGCGTGCCGGCGCTTGCGCACATTCCCGCATCATCATCGCGACATTGTCCGCCACCGTCGCTGCGCTCGGTTGCTCCGCCTGCCCCTTCGATTCGCTACTGTATGCCAACATGAGCGGTGCTCGAATGGCCGCACAACCAACACCGCTTGGGTCGTCGGGTTTCACCGTCGACACGCTATCTTTGGTGTGGCACGCGGCAACGAAAGCCAGCAAACTACCCACGAATATCTTGCGCATGCTGCAAGGTAACATGCCGGTGGTCACGGCAAAAATGGCGGCGCGGCAATCGCATTCACATCTGTTAAATCTAGCCGCAACGCTGTAATCGATGCATAGCCGAGCGCGATAGCATCACAATCACCGTCGACAACCGTATCGTGGCCAACCACGCCGCCGCCGATCCAATAATAGGGTCGGCCCATCGGATCATTACGTTCAGCCACATCGTCGGCGTAACGTCGCCGCCCCAGCCTGGTCCAACGATGCTGCAACCGGGATTCACCGTGCGACGGCGGAATGTTCACATTGTACACAACCCCAACCGGCAGCGCGGTTTGCAAGGCCGCTTCGATCAGGCGGGCTGCGAACTCGATTGCAGACGCTGGGTCAGCGACCTTTGGCGCCATTGAAATCGCCATACCGACGGCACCTCGGAGTGCACCTTCGATCGCCGCAGCGACGGTGCCCGAATAAAATACATCCGTGCCGAGGTTGAAACCCGCATTGATACCCGACACCACCAGGGTTGGCGGGCGCGAGGCGAGCCGCAGCATCCCAAGATACACACAATCCGCTGGTGTGCCCGATAGTGCAAATCGGTTGGGCCCCGCCGCCGTGATGCGCAGCGGCTTGTGAAGCGTAATGGCATGAGACGCAGCCGAACGCTGCCGCTCTGGGGCAACCACCAGAACCTCAGCGAATTGCGAAATTCGGTCGGCTAGGCCAACCAATAATGGTGAGTCGATGCCGTCGTCGTTGGAACATAAGACCAGAGGCCGCATACGTTGGCTCACCATGATGTGGACAGCCTCGGGGATGGCCGCCCAATTCAGTCGAGGCGACAGGAGTCTGGTGCGCTACCAGGCTGCGCTACGCCTCGAAACAGACATCGATTCTACTAGATTTGCGCACTCACCGGTGGCTAAACCGGAGGCAGACCATTGAGAATATTCTTTAATACCTGACTTGGTTTAAACGTCAAAACCCGACGAGCCGGAATCAGTATTGGCACTGATCGTTGGGGATCACGACCCATTCGATCTTTTTTGTCACGCACGACAAAATTGCCGAAGCCGGAAATCTTGATTTTCTCGCCTTTGCCGAGTGTTTCTTTGACAACGTTAAAGACCGTTTCGACGATATCGGCAGCTTCCTTTTTGGAAAATCCGCCGACTTTTTCGTAAACCGACTCAATGATGTCTGCTTTGGTCATTCTCGACATGAACGCCTCGTGCGCGGTTAAAGCGCGGTTACCATAGGGTTATCACAATATCACAGGCAAACTGCTGACGCGAGATCGCGTGGGGTTACGATCGCGCCGGAGTCGATTCACTTTCGTCTTCAACCGACGGCGCGTCCACCCGCTCAATGGGCCGGGTCGCGCTGTCATCATCATCCAACGACAGACTGACCCGCGCGATCCGCTGGGTGCGGGCTTCGTCACCCGCCGAACTTGGCCGCTTGGCTTGGCTCCCGGTGTGGCCAGCATTGAAGTGTTCAGTAATTTTACGGGCCGCCGCCGACAAACCGCTATCGCTGCGTGCTCGGGGCAGCCGGTTCGACAGCATCGGATCGGTTTCCACCAGACTGTCTTCGACTGCATCGTACGGTTCAACAAAGCTCACCCGGGTCGGTTCCGCTACGTGATAGGGCATCGGCGCTGGCAACGGTGTTGGTGTGTACTGAGAATTCCGCCCGCGCGGTTCGGCAACATCCGGCGCCGTAGTTTGAGACACCGGTAGCGGCATCACCGCAGCGCTGCTTTGCGGAATGATTGGCATATCGCGTAGCGGGACGGTGGCATCCAAAACCCGGAAAGTAGAGGTTGGTTCAATCACCGCTCGCAACTCGGCGTCACCCGGGGCCAGTTCCAATGCCGAACGCGCGACTATTTTCGCTTGTTCGAGCCGGCCACTGGCAACATACGATTGCACGACAACTTTATACATCGCGACCGCTTCGGCGATGCGACCGTCATTACGTAACGCCGCTGCAGCGGAAACCCTGAGGCTCACATTGCCACTGTCGCGCTCAACGTCGCGCAACAAATCGCGTATG
>JAYWHS010000486.1:0-3750 GCA_043777635.1 Kofleriaceae bacterium
TGCGCGTGCGCATGAAGCGAACCCAGCGAACGCTGGGGAGCGAGGCAATCCGTT
This sequence comes from Kofleriaceae bacterium, assembly GCA_043777635.1. Lineage (GTDB taxonomy): Bacteria > Myxococcota_A > Polyangia > Haliangiales > Haliangiaceae > JABFXX01. The sequence continues at coordinate 55 of JAYWHS010000486.1, forward strand.
GCGCATGTGTCGAGCGCGGTGGTCCGAGCGCCGGCGTCCGAGCGCTGAGTAAGAAATTGCGTTAGCAGCGGATTTTGTTTAAGCGCTGCTACTCGGCCGTATCGTCGCCGGTATCATCGTCGGCGGCGTCCTCGTCTTCATCTTCTTCGATGATTTCGCCTTCGCCCTCAGCATCCACGGGCACAGTATCGCTATCGTCCATGGCTTCGATCGGCGCGGCTTCGGCGATGTCGGTGGCTTCGCCTGGGTCGGCCAGGCGTTCGATAGCGACGACCGATTCGCCATCATCGAGGCGCATGATGCGCACGCCTTGGGTCGCCCGCGACAGGGTCGGGATGTCTTTGACCAAGATGCGGATTAGCTTGCCTTTGTCGGAGATCAAGATCAGGTGATCATCGTCGGACGCAATGCGCACAGCGGTGAGCAGGCCATTGCGGGCCGAGGTCTTGATCCCGATAACGCCTTTGCCGCCACGGTTTTTGGTTGGGTAATCCGACAGTGGGCTGCGTTTGCCATGGCCGCGTTGACACATGGTGACGACGGTGGCCGCCGAGTCACGGGCAAATGTACACATGCCGACCAAGCGGTCGCCAGCGCGCAGATTAATGCCGCGCACGCCGCGGGCATCGCGGCCCATCGGTCGGACCTTTTCGTCCGAGAACCGGACTGCCAAGCCTTTGGCCGAGGTCAACAAAACATCGTCGTTCTTGGTGGTGAGGGCAGCGCCCACCAATTTATCGCCATCATCTATGGCGATAGCTTTGATGCCGGTGGAGCGAATTTTTTCGAACGCGGTCAGGCTGGTCTTTTTGACTTTGCCCGATTCGGTTGCCAAGAATACGAATTTATCGTCGGAGAATTCGCGCAGCGGCAGCATGGCTACCACTTGTTCGCCTTCTTGCATCTCCAACACATTCACCATTGGCCGGCCTTTGGCGGTGCGGCTGCCTTCGGGCAATTCAAATACTTTTTTGGAAAAGACCCGACCCTTGTCGGTAAACATCAACAAGTGGTCGTGGGTCGACGATGCAAACATGTCAACCACGAAGTCACCATCGGATGAGCCTGCACCTTGCACGCCACGGCCACCACGGCCTTGGGCCTGGTACTCTTTGGCGCCGGTGCGCTTGATGTAGCCAAGGCGCGTGCGGGTAACCACCACGTCTTCTTCGTCGATCAAATCCTCGGTCATGATCTCAGCGCCACCATCGATAATCTTGGTGCGGCGCTCGTCAGCGAAATCTTCGCGGATCTGTTTTAGCTCGGCAACAATCGCCGCCATCATTTTGGCCGGATCGGCAAGCAGACCTTCGAGATAGTCGGTGAGTTCCCACAGTTCTTTGTATTCAGCTTCGAGTTTTTCGCGTTCCAAACCGGTCAAGCGGCCCAAGCGCATGTCCAAGATGGCTTGCGCTTGGCGGCCACTGAGTTGCACAAAGCCGCGTTCATTGGCAGCTTCGACTTCGGTCTTGGGCCGGCCGGCGCGTTCCAAAAACTCACCCATGCCGAGCAGTTTTTCGGACATCAAGCGGTCTTTGGCGATGTCGGTGTCTTTCGAGCCACGGATGATTTCGATCACTCGGTCGATGTTCATCACCGCAAGGCCCAAGCCCTCGACGATTTCACGGCGCGAACGGGCTTCGCGTAGATCGTACAAGGTGCGGCGCGTCACCACATCGCGGCGATGTTCGATGAAAACGTGCAACGCTTTTTTCAGCGTCAGCATCACCGGCCGGCCCTCGACGATGGCCAACATGTTGACCGAGAACGAGGTTTGCAGCTGGGTCTGTTTGTACAGGTGGGCTAATACCACTTGGTCGGAGGCGTCGCGCTTGAGTTCAAACACCACGCGGATACCCGTGCGATCCGATTCGTCGCGAATGTCAGAAATGCCTTCGAGCTTTTTATCGCGCACCATGTCGGCGCAGTTTTCGATCCAGCGGGCTTTGTTCATCATGAACGGCAGTTCCGTCACGATGATGGCGTTGCGATCTTTGCGAACTTCTTCGAAGTGGGCGACGCCGCGCATTTGCACCGAGCCACGGCCGGTCTTGAGCGCGGAGATCGAGCCCATGCGGCCTAGGATGGTCGCACCGGTGGGGAAGTCGGGGCCCGGCACGATGCGAATCAATTCGTCGTCGGTAATGTGCGGATTGGCGATGGTGGCCAACGTGGCATCAATGATTTCGCCGAGGTTGTGCGGCGGAATATTGGTGGCCATACCGACCGCAATGCCCGATGCGCCGTTGATCAAAAGATTGGGCACTTTGGCCGGGAGCACGGTTGGCTCCATCTCTTTATCGTCGTAGTTAGGTTGCCAATCGACAGTTTCTTTATCGATGTCAGCCATCAGCTCGCTGGCCAATTTAGCCATACGACACTCGGTGTAACGCATGGCGGCTGGTGGGTCGCCGTCGATCGATCCGAAGTTGCCTTGACCGTCGATCAACATGTAGCGCATGGAAAAATCTTGCGCCATGCGGACCAGCGCGTCGTACACCGCCGAGTCGCCGTGTGGGTGGTACTTGCCGATGACATCGCCGACAATCCGAGCGCATTTCAAATACGGTCGATTGAAGGTGTTGTTGAGGCCGCGCTGCGCGAATAAAATTCGCCGATGCACAGGTTTTAAGCCATCTCGCGCATCGGGTAGGGCACGCGCCACAATGACGCTCATGGCGTAATCCATGAACGAGCTACGCATCTCTTGTTCGATGGAGATGGACGTAATGTTGGGGACGGCAGTTGGGTCAGTCATGAACGGTTCCTATCCTCGTGCGCAGGCTCGAAGTGACGGCTTCTATACCTTGGATTTCGGCTTGGTGGAAAGCAGCTGGCTGGTTCAATTTGTTTATTGAATTCAATGTTTTATCCCGCGAGATCGTCCGAGAAAGCTAGCGGTCACTACAGCGCTTTGGCACAGCCGCAGATTGCGCATTAAGCGAGGCCGAAGTAACCCTGCGCCATGAATCGCCTGGGCACTGCTTCGTCACCGTATTTGCGCCAACATGCTGATAACCCAGTGGCATGGTGGCCATGGGGCGCCGAGGCGTTTGCCGAAGCTAAACGTCTCAACAAACCGGTGTTTGTGTCGATTGGCTACGCTGCGTGCCACTGGTGCCACGTCATGGCGCATGAAAGTTTTGAAGACGCCGAAACCGCCGTGTTGATGAACGACAAGTTCATTAATATCAAAGTCGATCGCGAAGAGCGGCCCGACGTTGATGCCGTCTACATGAATGCCATCATGGTGCAAGGCGAAGGCGGCGGTTGGCCGCTGTCCGCGTTTTGTCTGCCCGATGGCCGGCCGTTTTATTTGGGCACGTATTTTCCCAAAGAGGCCAGGTTCGGCAAAGCCAGTTTTTCGACGATGATCGAAATGCTGATGGAGGCCTACAGCAACGACCACGGCAAGTTGTTGGAAAATGCCGATGCCTTGGCCGAAGGCCTGGTGCAGGTAGATGCGCACTATCGCGGCAAAGCCACGGCGGTGGCGGCGGCCACCAATCGCGGCGCGTGGATTTCGCAATTGTCAGCGTCGCAGCTGATCCAAGCCGGGCGCGACATCACCGAGCGCACTGATCACACCTACGGCGGGCTCAAAGGCAAACCTAAATTTCCGTCGAGCTCGGCCCACGAATTATTGACGCGGACCGGCCGCATGGCATTTGGCGAAAAAGCCAAACTAGCTGCAGC
>JAYWHS010000487.1:0-3749 GCA_043777635.1 Kofleriaceae bacterium
AGTGGTCCATTTACCGCGCCGATGTAAAACGATGTGGGCTGGTATGAAAGACGTTCCTCAACGCGTGTACGTCCGAACTTCTAAACCATCAAAATGCTCTTCAACTATCGTCGCTTTCGGCACCCAACGCCGAGCAACATCGGCGGTTGCGCTGCCCAATTCTTGGCCGGCGAGCACCGCTCCATCGAGCCGAATAACCAACACTGTTTTGTGCTTCTTGGGGGTTTGTTGGACCGGCAACCATTTTTCAACTGACACGGTGTACAAAGCCAGACCGCGAAGCTTAGCGGCGCGATGCACACAAAGCGCATCCGCAACCGCTTGCTCCACGTAAACCACACGTTGCTCTGCGACGGTTTTTACTGACGCTAGCCCCATCGCTTCTGAATAGAGTACGGCCGCTGCCTTGCCGCCAGCTACCAACGGCGTAGTGGCTTTCACCGGCAACATTGCACACGCATCACCAATTTTTTGGATTGTTTGGTCGGTTGATAAAGCGGTGTCACGCGCAACTGCATTCGCGGCGTTCTGGCGCTTTTGCAGCAAGTCTGTGGACGACCGTTCACACCCAACGCTTGTCGCGAGGAGCACAACTAAACCCACCAGCGTTTTGGTTTGCATATTCTGATTGATATACCGAAATCGACGGACTGTTAGCGAACCAACCCACCAACGCTTGTCCTGCATTTCAATTTGTCACATTCGCACGCGATAATTTCTGCCGCGTCAACCAAGGTAGCTTCGGCCGTAGCGACGTCAGGCACCTTCGTCGTCCCAAGAAACTTCACATCAACAGAATCCTGCGCCGGTCACGATCAGCAACCCCGCGCCATGATTCGCAGCATCGAGGACCAGGGTTCGGAGAGCCTGCACGAACTCAACGGCTGTTTGTTTGGTGAACCAACAATGGCAGTCCGCAGCGATGGTTTGATCTATTGCTGCTGCGAGGCCGCGATAGTGCTGCGCCCAAATGTGGCCGGCAAGAGTTGCTAGCTCCGCAACGTCGACCGCGCTGAGCCTGCGCAACAAGTGACCTTCTATCAGAGGCGCAAGTCGCTCGGCGCGCTCCCACACCAGCGATGAAAAAAACAAGTCCGAACTCGCGCGTGGCTCTTCGCCCAAATGTAATCTCACGCCGTCATACAAGAAACCAAATTGTAGATAGGCCCGTCCCTGCGAAGGGGCAAAATTACCAAGGTGCAGCTCGCGCGGCGCATCCGTTGTCGTTGCGTGTTCGCGCACCGCCCAGAACGTTACATCGAGACTCATGTCATTAGCTTTCGGATCTACGCTTGATTTTCATGGAAGCCCTGTCACCAGCGCGCCATCCGCGTCAACGCGCACGCACCAACGGTAGGGAAATATTATCGACCCTGCGAAGCGAAATGCATCTTCCTCGCTTGGCCGCGACATGGCGTCGTCCAACCGTCACGATTCAATTTGTGTGCCCAAGCTAGCGGCAATATCGCGCGGCAACTCTTCTGGCGCGCAATATGGAGCGCGCCAAGTGTTGCGCAGCGCACAGCGTTGGTCGCTCAAGCGAACAGCTGAAACTGTTCATGCTTCATTGCCTCAATCCGGGAAAACAGTCGGATCTTTGCGTCAGCCTTTTGCTTGGCATTTTCCGACATGAATGAGAGTAATTCTTCGAGGTGTTCAACTGTACAAATGTTCTTGAAAATCTTGGCCTTGTTTACGAAGACCACACATTTCTTCTTACGCGCCAAAAGTTCGATGACGTTGCTGAGTGTGCCTGTGCTTTTCGTGTCCCAGATCATCAAACCAATGTCTGCCACCTCTGCCATCCGGATATCCTTTGCAGTGAAGAACGCACGCGACCCCTGCGAATGGCTTGTCTCGACGTATTGAACAGGCCATTGCCCCATGTTGTTCCTAGGCTGCCGGCCACTGCAAAAAACGACTATTCTTGTCGCACCGTGGTGGACTAGGTACTGTTGGACAGACGTGTCGGCCCCGTCGGCGTCGCCCACCACGACCTCGAAGCCTTGCGCGACGATTTTGGCGATTCGCTCCTCAACCTTCGAGTCAAGATTCTTAATGTCCATAGAACCGGCAATAAAAACTCGCGTAGTCATACTGGTCTCCAGGTCAGTGCAGCTACGTAAATCCTCCGTACCTTTGAATATGCACGCAGCACCTTACAAGCGGCCTCCATTGTAGCCCCTGTGTGGAACAAGTCATCGACGACAAGCACGTTCCATGGACCATTGCCTTGGATGTTATCGCTTGTGCTGAAACTACCGCCAATAGCTGCGATTTTCTCGTCCTTAGTTTTCAGATCCTTGAGAGAATTGCCATTCACCGCCTTCACCAGCACGTTATCGAAGACGGGAAGTTTCACCAGCTCGCCCAGCGCCTCGGCCAGCTCAGTGACGGGCTGCCGCAAGCGCGGCTTCGATGCCGGCATCGGAACGATGATGCCTACCTGCGTGAATTTTGGGTAGATATAACTGGCAATGGCCTGCAAGCCCCTTTGCTTGTTCCCAATCGCTTCGGTACTTGAGTTGAAACGTGGCCTGGCCTACTTCCGTACGGGTTGTGTCATAGAGTGAATTGCCACGTTCGTCTTCCCCAAGGTACTTGCTAGATACGATGTGCTTGTCCAGAACCCACCCGCCATCCCATGGCCCGTCAATTGGTCGAAGCGAAACATTCAAAGCAGCCATCCTTTCAACCGTTTGGCGTTCGCCTAACCTCAGAACAATAAGCGATAATGATGAGACATTCAAACGCGAAAAGCTCTGAGCGCACACAATCAAGTTCATTCAACAAGAGGACGAAACGGCGTCAGACTGAATCAAAATGTCTGCCACGACCGTAACAACCACAGCAATGCAACGGGAAAGCCTGCAACTGGTTGATTCGTCAGTGATGGTGAGACGCTCGCCTATGGAATCAAGGCCAAGCAGCCGACCGATTTGCAAACGTTTGCGCGCCCGGACCACCACCAAGCTCGCTAGCGCTACCAAACCAGCCGACGTGTCGCCCGCGCGCGCCTTGCCTTCCAAGGCACAACTACAGCAATAGCGACCATCGCTAACGCCGAAATTATCGACAACGTCAAATACCCGGTTGGTTTCGACGTCAGCCGCCGTAATGCGGGAACGACGATTTCGGATGATACGCGGTTGTCGCTACTTGTCGTTAAGTTGATGGCTTGGCGGACAAGCTAGCACTGTTCATGAGAACCCAATACGGCAAATTGAATAATCAATTTAATGTCCGAAAACCGGACAATGACCTGCGTCAATACCACTACGGCATCCCCAACCAAGCCCGGGCCGCCATACCGACGAGGACGCTTGCTCCATTGACCACCAAGGCCACGAACAATGCACGGTACCAGCGCACGCCGTAGAGCATGAGCATGGCGGCTTCGACCGACCAAGCGAAAATTTCGGCGATCCATAACATCTGATGGTAGTGCAGGCCGTTGCGGTAACACAGCGGCGGAATCACGTACCAAACCGCAGGGTGGGTTACCAAGCTCAGGGAAACTCCACGCAGCCACCCGACCGGAGCGGCGTAGCGATACATCGGTACTTCCACAACCTGTGTCAACACAAACGCGATGAGCCAAGCTTGAAAGTATGTCACGATCACGTCGTGAGCCAACGCGCCAAAAATGCCAGCTCAAGATACGCGTGAAAATTAGCGAGCCGCAAATAACCTTGCCGCGCTGCGAATACATCGTGCCAGCCCCACAGCAACAAGCCACAGCCGAGCAG
>JAYWHS010000488.1:0-13306 GCA_043777635.1 Kofleriaceae bacterium
CGCAAACCGCCTTTGGCAAAGGTGTAACGCTGGGCCACAATCGCAACTCGATCGACGTGATGAATTGCCCCGGCGCTGTGCAGCGCATCTAAGGTCCAATCGTAAAAGCCTTGCGCAGCGTACAGGTGCGAGCCGAGCACCGTGCTGGTGACGCCATCGCCCCAGGTAAGTGCGATATCCGTCAGGCCGTTGGCGAGCACCCGTGGTTCGAGCGCGGTGCCGATGGGCAAGATGCGATCGTTAACGCTCACGAGGTCAAAGCCAAACATCGCTGCGAGTTGCTGGTCGGGCCGGGTCCAGTAAAACAACCGGTGGGTCCGTGACAGATATCGATACGGATAAATCGTTGCGTTAGGCACAGCGCCCGGGCTGCCGGGTTCGTCGCCCGCGATCGATAATTCAAGCGGGTAGCGATACTCGGTTTCGCGCGCTTTGACGATGCTGCGTGCAGCAGCGGTGCTTGCAAGTACTGTATCGACGCGTTGCGCTGCGGCATCAATGCCAGCAAAATCGCGCGTGGTGATCGCAGTGCGTAACGCCAGCGCAGTGTTGTACAAATCGCGAGCATGGACGGCGCGCAGGCCGGTGATGCGCAATGCTTGGGCAATTTCGCGCACCCAAGGTGCATGATCTTCGGATTGCATCGCAGCGATTGCATCGGCCCGGTCGGCCCAACCTTGATACATAGTTGCCATCGATGTCATCGGATCGATGCTGGTGCGCACAAATGTGGCTACCTTGGCATCGTCCCAACCGAGCACAGCGCTTGGTGCTGGCGGTAACGGATGAAAATCAATGCCGGCAACTTTGGCGGCTTCGGTTTGATCGTCGGACCCAACCAACATCGCCAAGATCGCTGGATCGCGCATTGGATCGACTTGGGCGCGACCTACTTCGACGAGCAAATCACGTAGTTGCGCACCGGCGACAAAGGGTTGTGTCACATAGTCCAAACAACCTTGCCAGCCGAGGTCTTTGTTCCACGTCATGTGCGCGGTGCAGTAGTCGATCATCCAATAGCCCCACTCGTGGCCACTACTAAAACTTTTGTGACCAACCACGCCGTGGGTCGCGGCATTGTCGCCTTCGAGATACGGCGCTAGCAATTTGAGGTCGTGGTCGCGCGCTTCCAAACTGACTGGCGCCAAAAACAGTGGCACCGGTAAATCAAACGTGAGCCACCACGATGACTCGGGATAATAGTAGATGCGCCGTTTTGCTTGTTCGGTGAAGATCCAATCGCGAAAGAATTGAAAGTTGGTATTGCCATACACCGGTGCCGGTCGATCAAGATCGTAGAACATCAAAGGATGAACCTCGACGGTCAGCTTCGGTGGTGCAAACTGTGGCAGGTCAAAAAATCGCACGCCATACACCGGGCCAAGCGGCGACGCAGTGCCGTGGTTCACCGTACGGATCTCGACGGTGGGCCACCGTTGGTGAACATAGTTGGTGACAAAGGTGAGCCGGTCCACCGTAATCGCTTCGCCAGCGACGGTGAATTCACTGGGATTAAAAATGAACACAAAGGTACCGACGGCAGGCATCCCAGCGACTGGCGTCATTACGCGCTCAATTGCCTCGCTGATTTGTTCATGCTCTGGCCGTGGGTCGTCGGGATTGATAATCGGCTTGCCACCTTGTTGGCTTTCAAGCAGGTTCATGCTGGCTTCACGCGGGAAGCCGCGGTCATAGGCATAGCTACCGATCGCCGCTTCATCGATGGCATCCACATCGGTGTGGCGAATTTTGACATTCCAGTCGATCCAGTGCCGTTGATACCGCGCGGTTTCGATGAGCGTGGCGCCCAACGGTGGTGACATTTCAATCGGATGAACCAGATGCTGATGTAGCGAGCGGTGGGCCAGCGACGGTTGCACTGCAACGCTGATCGGCTCAACTGGCCAGGTTAGCCCCGTCGGCAATAACGTTTGTTCCGGGTGAAAGTAGCGAACGCCCAGCCGTTCAAGCAGATCGTACACCGCCCATTGTGCAGCGAGCAGCGAGCCGCCCCGCAGCACGACAAAATGACCGTCGCTGCCACAACGTGTTTCGTCGATGCTGTAAGCCTGCGGCCCTAGTTCGGTTGGCGCTTCGGCACCGCGTACATCGTGTTGATGGCCAAGTACGACGATATGAGTTTCACCAGCTCGACACTGCTGCAGCGTGAGGCCGGTGCGTTCAATACCCCGGCCGCTGATAGCGTACAAATCTGCTACCAAATCGGTCACCGCGATTTCGGTGCCAGCGGCAAGTCCGGTTGGCGTATGGATGGTGATGCTATCGCTAGGGCGCGACGAACAAGCGACCGCAGCCAACGTTAGCGCGAGGATGGCGGCAGCGCGTGACGTTGCTGATGTTGTCGGAAGCCTGGCCTGGGTTCGCAAAAAGCTGAACATGGCGGCAACCTACAGCGTGGCCGTTAGGTCGTCTGCAACAATGCGGAGAGGCGACCGCAGCCGACGCAATAACGACCAAGATTGTCGCAAAATCGCCGCTGGGCTACCGCTTGGCAGTGGCGGCGGATGACTTCGCAACGGCAACGTTTTAGATAGTAGCGATGAAAAATTTTGCAGGTGCTGCGGTTGGTGGGTTCGCGGTGTTGTGCGCAATCGGCGTGGGCTCGATAGGGATGGCAGGGTCGGTTGGCTGCGGCGACAACCACGCTACGCCGGTGGTCGCTGATGCTGCGATTGATGCGCCGGTGGTTGCCGATGCTGCGATCGATGCGCCAGGCTCCACGACAGTTGTCCGTTTTTGTAGCCAAGTATCGACGAGGATTTGCCAGGGCTTGAGTGCTTGTGGTTGTCGATTTGATCAGCGGGCATACGCCGCCAATGAATGCGTTGCAGCGCGGACGGCCGATTGTGTTACCGGTTTTGGCGGCAATGTTGGGCCAGATTTGGCCAGCGGCCGCGCCACGTTTGATGAGCCTTCGGTGCAGGCGTGTTTAACCGACGTCACAGTGCTGGCTGCCGCCTGTGACCTCAACCCAGGCTTTGGCGCACCGCTGCCGATTGCCTGCAGCACAGTAGTGCGGGCCAATGTGGCGGTTGGTGAAACCTGCACGTTGCGCAATGGCGGTTTGGCATTTTGCGGCGCGACCGGCGAAGGCGTGTGTCTGCCGAACAAGGATGGCCCCACGATGTGTGTAGCGTTGCCAACCGTTGGCGCTGCTTGTTTTAACGATCTTTGCGCACCTGGTTTGGTTTGTAACTCGGATAGCTGCCAGCCACCGGCTGCGTTGGGTATTGCGTGCCAAGGAAACAGCAGCGTCAATCCGTGTGTCGCTGGGCTGGTGTGCGCACCGTCGGGATTGTGCACTGCGCCGCAGTTGGTTGGCGCGGCTTGTGATGCCTCCACGCAATGCCAAGCTGGGCTCACCTGTGACAACCAACAGTGCGTGGCCATCGCACAACTCGGCGATGGCTGTACTGGTCCTGGTACCTGCGGCAACGCTCGCGGTTGTGGCCCTGCGCCCGAAACCCGGACATGTGCAACGCCGGATGCGGTTGGCGACGCCTGCTTGACCGACACGTGTGCCACTGGTTTGGTGTGTCCGAGCGCTGCAACGTGTACTTCATTGCCGGGTGTTGGCAGTGCTTGCCTCGACGGAAACTATTGTGGTGCCGGCACCACGTGCCTCGACGGCGTTGGCACCTGTGCGACCCTGCCTGGCGTTGGCCAAACCTGCGCAGCTGGTGCACGGTTTTGCGCTGATGGCTTAGGTTGTCGCTTCAGTGACAATACCTGTCAACCTGGTCCGGTTTCCGGACAGGAGTGTTTGCTCAATCCGCCGACAGACTATGTTTGTGCCAGCGGCCTGGGTTGTGATTTTACCGTCAACGGCAGCATTTGTGCGCCTCTCACCGGTGCTGGCGCTGCGTGCAATACCGATCGCACCTGCACCGCTGGCACCTTTTGTGATGGCGCAACGCAAAAATGCACCGCCCGCTACAGCGACGGTGCGCGTTGCAACCAACCCAACGAATGTCTGCCTGGCCTCGAATGCGCCTTTGCTCCGGGTGGTGCGCGTTGTCGGCCAATTCCGCTGGCTGCTCAGCCTTGTGATTCCGCATGCGCCAACGGCCTGGCCTGCAAAGGCCCCGGCGGCGAATGCGTGCCAGCTTTCTGCACGATGCCGTAATATGTATACGTAAGCAACGCTAACCATGACGGCTCAATTAATCATCAATGCTCTGGTTCAGTGCTACTCGTTGCAGCGCGTACAAGTTGCGTTTGCTCATGAATCCGTCAACGTGGTGCGCTACCTACCGCCACTTGTCGACCCAGCATCCACTGAAATCGACGACATCTATGCGTGGTTACACATTCTTCCGGTCGAACCAGGATGGTTGCTACGAGACACATTGTGGGTCTGTGAATCTGCTGACCAAGCAGCAGCACTTGCACGGTTGCGCGCCCGATCGTTACGCCACACCAGTATGGGCGATCTTTATGCGCCACCCGTTACACTAGCTGCCACCGCCGACCCAGATGGTTTGCAGCATACCGCTTATGCGTGGCTGCGTTCCGGCGAAAAGATCGACGAGGCTGCACGACTTTCTCGGCGCTTTGTATGTTGCAACCTAGTGCTGGAATGTGTGCCGCACCCACGCGGCGCAGCGAATCAACAGCGAACCGATCGCTTGATTGCCGTGCTACATCAGATGCCGGTCGATGAATCGTGCTAGATTTTTCTTGCAACCTATCTCGTATCTGTCCGGTTTACGGACAAACTAGCAGCGCTAAGGATCTGTAACAATGCCAATCTCCGATCATGCCGGACTCACCCTGACGGTGGGACACCATTACAATGGTGATTGTGACGTTACCGTCAGCGTGAATTCAGGCGGATTCCAAGGCTTCGGATGTGCACATTTCGGCATCTCCGAAGTTGTAGATTTTGTTGCAGCTACCAAGGTGTTGGCAGCGACAAGTGCGGGACAGGTCACGCTCCAAGGCGGTTGGCTCTCGCCGGATGGCACCCAGAACTACAGCGTCAACCTGACGATGCGCCAACACGGCGTGCGCGGCTATCTGCTGGTGTTGGCAGAACTGGCCTCGAAGCCGCAATTTTTTCAAGGTGCAGATTCTCTTACATCACACATCATGTCGCGGGTATCGGCGAGCCAAATGGTCGAGCCAGCGTCCCTCGCTAGATTCGCTGAAGAGCTTGCCACCATCCCCAAAGGTGCGAATGTCAAAGCTTACTTGCACGGCGGCGATGCCGCAGCGCGATATCATTCTACGTGAAGGCTTAACTCTGTTGCGCCGACGTTTGGTGTCCAGCACGGACTTGCCGCATTGTGATGCCTATCTATCCAGTCAGTGATGTAGCCGTGTGAAATGGCCCCGGTTTTATGCGCTTGGATTTACTAGCATTGACAATGACAACTCATGACCATAGAGTTGTGACCATGTCGAAAGTTGCGTCCAGAACATCAAAAATTCCACGCAGAACGGTGGGGTCGCGTCGCATTCCCGCCGGGGAATTTAAGGCTACATGCCTTAAGTTGATCGACAACGTTGGCGCAGGCGAACTCATCATTACCAAACGCGGCATACCAGTGGCGCGTCTGGTGTCGTTTTCGCAAGAGCCCGATGTGCCACTGGCTGGGTTGATTGTCTCGCAAGGTGATCTCGTGAGCCCAATTTCGGACGATTGGGATAGTGAATTGTGATCGTACTTGATACCCACGCATGGCTCTGGTGGTGTTCCGATCGCAGCAAGCTGAAGCCCGCGTTAGTCCGCCGCTTGGCAAAAGAGTCTGCCTTGTATGTTTCTGCAATCAGTGCATGGGAAGTATGCATGTTGGTTGAAAAAGGCAGACTTACGCTCAGCGCTCCGCCACGTGCAGCAGTACGTGCGCTTTGCAGTGCAGAAGGTATTCGGCTTGTTGCCATTTCCGATGCTATTGCCACGGAGGCTGCTTTACTCGGGTCGACCTTTCATGGCGATCCGGCTGATCGCTTCGTAGTTGCCACAGCGTTAGATTTGCGAGCCAAGCTGGTCACCAAAGATGAACGCATTGCCGCCGCTGGGTTGGTGGAGACGCTGTGGTGACGTCTTCATTGTATTGTCCAACGGCAACACCAAAAAATTGGGCACGCTCAAAGAATCGTTAGCCAACAAAAGCTCATCTGGTAAACCGGCGACCGCCTTGGCCACGCCAACCGCTTGAAAAAAGCCAGCCGTAAAAATTGCTTGCGACAGCTGCGCTGCAACGGTAGTATTACAAAAGTTATAACGTGGAGTTCATGCTATGAGCGCGCTGAAAATTACCCAAATTGGTAACTCCTTGGGCGTCATCTTGCCGAAAGAAGTGTTGGCGCGGCTCAAAGTGTCCAAGGGCGACAGTGTGTATCTCACCGAGACGCCAGATGGCGTTGCGTTGTCGCCTTACGACCCTGACTTCGAGGAACAACTTGAGTTAGGCCGCGAGTTCATGAATGAATATCGCGATACGTTTCGAGCACTGGCGAAGTGAAGTATCGCTGGGTCGACAAGCGGGATACTCGGCCCCTACGCCTGCTGCATGACGAGAGTCTCGCAGAGCACGGCGGTAGTTCAGGTATTCGTGACGTAGGGTTGCTTGAATCTGCGCTGGCGCGGCCGCGCCACCTGTTGGACTACGCATCGCCAGACGTATTTGATTTGGCTGGTTCGTACGCGTTTGGCTTGGCGAAAAACCATCCGTTTGTGGATGGCAACAAACGAGCAGCGTTTCTTGCGGTCGGTCTATTTCTTGGCCTCAATGGCTATCGTTTGGTTGCGCCACAAGCCGATGCCACGTTGCGAGTGTTTGCACTTGCGGCCGGTGAATGCTCAGAGTCTGAATTCGCAGCGTGGCTGCGCGATAATACAAAGAAACGCTAGTACGTCTTGAAGCACGCATCTCATGGCGTCGCCGAAGAAGCCGGCTCGCTTGGGTGGCGCGTCAGTTTGTGTTGCTCCGCCAGTGCGCCAGTCTGCCAGTCCGGAACACGTCAGTGAATGTATCTAACGTCACCGGCAACTTCAGTGTTTGCTCAGCAGCGTGCGTCGAAAATGCTGCGCGCCAACCAGCCATTGCGCGTCGCAATACTTCCGCGTAGCCGGCGACAGCGCCGCTTCGCGCACTGCTTGATCAACATATTCACCGTCGTGGGTGAGATATCCTCGTCGACGATCGCCACAAAAACCACACGCCGCCCAATCGGAATGTTCGCAACTCTGCGCCAGATGTGTGAGTGTCGCGTCGTATTCGGATGCATAACGTTGCACCAGGTTACGCGCGAAGCTGTGTTCGCCGTCGCTGAAAACATCTAGATCGGCGTGGCGTAACAGCCCAGTGTGAACTTTCACCACCGCTGCGCAACCGCCGGTATCCTTGCGAGCGCAAGCTTGGTTTAACAACCCATACGCCGCCGAACGATCCGCTTCGGTGCTCGTGATATTGACCACCAGATCCGCGCACGCCGCGAACGATCGTGGCTTCGGTCCGCTCAGACACCAATCGGAAATTTGCTTGATCCGTGGCAGCGCCGGCTCGTCGAGAGATTGCTTCTCGATGATGTCTTGCAACACATTCGCCGCTTTACACGCCATATACGAGCCACGCTCACAACCAGCGCGCCACTGCGTTAAGGCAGCCTTGTCATTAGTGCTGCAATACGACGACGCGCCCATTTTACACATTGCCTCCGTCGCCCCCGTCCAGTCGCCCCCTTCGCTGTTCGGGATGCCAGAAAGCACCACGTCACACGCTTCATCGTCGCCGGCCAAGCAGCGTTCCCCGATCGCTGACGTTCTACCGGTGGTGGTTTTGTCGTCAGTCGGTGCGGTCGCCGGTGCTGCCGCAGTCGCTAGTCCTCCCGAACTCGAACCCGATTCTGAGGCAACTCTTGGTTGTGCGCGTTTGCTCGAAGCGTCGCAGCCGAACCACGCGCACACCACCAATAGTGGCAAGCTTTTCAACAGTGCGTGGCAAGCGGGTGGCATGGAACAGTGAGTCTACACGAATAGCCCCAACGAAACGGCTGCCTATGCTGCGACGTACGGGCTGGACCGTTTACTTCCGTGTGTCAACAAAGTCAAAATCTGGCAGTGATGCAAGTCCGTATACTTCGACTGCAAGCTCGTCGAGTTTGCTGAATTCACGTTTGCGAAATGCAGACTTCAATTTCGTAGCCATCGCCACCGATATTTGATTTGGCGCAGGCACTCGGATACGACGAATATACTGTGCTTGAAACCGCAAATAGCCACCACGCATTTTGACTGCGTAGGACCACACAAAAAACAACGCAACCTTCGAACTCAAAAGCCCGCCGAGTACCTCAAGGTCCCATTGATCAGAAACCACAAAGTACAAGTTGTGATGCGGATGAAACTCGCCAGCATCGAAAGCAACTTCGTTCGCGCCTGCAATATCTGGGATCAACAGTTTTGGTTGCTTCACCAAATCCGGATAAACACGATCGATGGTGCGGAACCAAGCGTTTGGATTTTTCTTGGCGACGTGCCGCGCTCGAATCGGAGCTTCGTGCGCCGCAAGGTACGCTGCAAGCTTTGGATACTTGGCAAGGTCTACCACGCCGCCGTTATCGTCAAAAACGTTGATAACAAAGCGCTTGGTGCCGCCGATTAGACCCAGTTCGATGTTGTCGCGCATCACTAGTGGCACAAGCCGGGAAGCTTCTATGTCTAACTTGGACTCCAAAATATACAGCCGATCACAACCGCTCGCGACGCCAATCCCGACCCGCGCAGTATCGCTGATTGGTTGAAATTTGCTTTCGAGTTGTCGCAGCGCTTTTACATGAGCTGGTGAACTGAGCGTCCATGGCGCAGCGCCTACGAACCATTCATCGTAGATTGCTGTTTGCAATGTGCTGCTCAATGCGATGCCTTCGCGAAAGAAACTAGCGATGTCAGTACATTCTTGCGCGTTTGCGGTTGTTGCGATCACCACAGGCACAGAATTCTGTGGCGTCTTTCCAAAACAAAAAATTGAAGGATATGCGATCACGTCTGATTCAAAAGGGCTGGCGCTATGCAGATCGATATATGCGGTAACCGCGAAGTGATCTGCGATAAGTTTTCGCAGTGGGGCGCCATACTTATTCAATGTCCATCGGTCGGCGCAAACAAAAGAAAGCTTGCCACTGGCGCGCAGCAGACCAAGACCTCGCTCGATAAACGCAATGTACAGATCCGCGCGATCAAACAGTGTTGCGTACCGAGCGCGATACTCGCGATGCAGCAAAGGTGACAGCTCTTCAATACGAATGTACGGTGGGTTGCCGACGACAAAATCCACCGGTGCTATTTCTTCAAGGAGAAAATCTGTACATGAGATCCAATGCGCAGCTAATTTTGTAGCGAGGGTTTTGCCCACGCCGTTAGCAACTAGAACTTCGATGATATGAGTACGCGTGCACGCAACATTTTGTTCATCAATGTCGTAGGCCACAATGCAACTAGCTAGATTTTCGAAATCACGTTGCAGCGACGTGGTTGCTGTTAACAAACGTTGCACCGCAGCGACTACAAAAACGCCCTCACCGCAAGCTGGCTCTAGCAGGCGCAGCGTCGACAGTGGACGGGCACTATCGTATCCTGCCAAGTCGAGAATTAGCTCCACTACATGTGGCTTGGTCAAAACCAGCCCGTGTCGGTCACCCGAGCTTCGCGCAGCGTAGTCATACACCGACGTCGGCAGCGTCGAGTTGAAGAGCCCCAATTGGTTCATTGCGATCCCAACACAGCTTGCACATGACCACCGAGCCCTGCTAGCAGTCGTTTGATACTCAAGTCCGGAGCTGGCTCAACGTATGCGCCGTTGGTTGCGTTTCGTGCCGACATGATGAGAGCCGAGGCGTCATATAGTTTTTCTAAAACAGCCTTGCGTAGCAGCAGCTCGTAGCGTTGCGCATACGATGTGTTTTGAAAATCGGGGAATACACGAAAGTGAGGTTCACTGACCCGTACTGGTTGAGTCGAGCGTGGGCATGCCTCCAAAAACATCAACCAGCCTAGCCACGGCCGGCTATCTCGGCCGAACGCGCCTTCACGGTAGGCAGTCCAAAAGTCTGTTGCGCTACCGAGCAACTCTTCGCTGCGATTGTTGAAGTTGTTGCCAAACGACGGGCCGACTTGCGATTTGAACTCTAGTGCAGCGACAAGTTGGCCGTGGTGGACAACCAACAAATCCCACTTTTTGGTCGGACGAAAGTATCCAGGAATTTCTAGTGCACCTGAAACGATGATGCTCGCGTCCGGCATTCCGTTTTTGGCAACCACCCAACGTACCAGTTCGCAAAACCCGTTCATCTGCCTGCCGCCCGTCACAGCTTTTCGATTGCCACGATCTGCCGCCGCTGCGCGTTGGGTTCCGGCCTGACTACCCAACGTTTGCCAATACGTTGCCACCGCTTCGCTTACGCGCCGCTCATATCCTGTTGGGACAACCGTGGCCACCATCGACCGGCAAACTAACAGTGCCGCGCCGCTTGATGCAAGGCGGATCGTCGGCGAGGGATCGACAGCTTATAAACCAGGCGGCTTCCCCTGATTCAGCAATTGCATCGCCTTTGAACGACGCTTGACGATGGATTGATACCGAGGTCCTTTTCGGACATCGGTAATTTTAGAGGCGTTCAGCGTGCTGTAGAATTTTTCGATTGCATAGAGATAGGTCTCGCAATAGTGCAGCTCTTGCACATAGTCTTTCAGCTTTCTTGAGAGAATTGCAACGCGCTCAAAGTAATAGGGGGCGGCAACGACGCCAACCATTTGCATTGTCTTTAGTTCAGCCGCGCAGCACTGCTTCATGACTTCAATGTCATCTTTCTTCTCATCAGCGTACTCCCACGTCTGCCTACCTTCGACGAGGTTTGTGTTGTCGGTAACTTCTGCGACCATTTCACCGATGTTCTTTGGACTTTCATCCTGCTTCACTAAGGAAGTAATGTTCTCGTGAAGTAAGCGCCTCAAATTGTTCATTCGATGGCCTCCCTCGCATTGATTGCGGATTTGATCCCTAGCGCTGTGTCACATTCGTTGATTACATATTCTGGAATTGTGTCGAATTTGGCGGGATCGAGCTGACTGACAAATTCATTTTCAATGTGATAGGTTTCGTTTACGAATTTCCTAATCACTTTATGGTCGACAGGATCAATAAATCTAAATATTTGAAGCTTTTCATATCCGTTTTTGCACGATATGTACAATGACTTCAACATTTCGAGATCGCGCAGATTGTTTAGAGAATTTTTGTATTCAAATCCTGCGATGCGACTTGCTATGAATTTGCAACCTTCCTGAACTTCTCTGTCTTCCATTTGTTGCGAAGTATCGTTGTCGTTTTTCTGCAATCGGGTGTCGGTCAACTCGTCTCTTTTTTTAAACAAGTTTGACAAGACCTGGTAGGCAGCTTCTAAGTCACCGACAATTTCTAGTTCTCGCCTCAAGTAGATCAATTTGATAACTTCATGTTTGTCTGAGGTGAGAACTTTTTTGCAGATGACGGGAAATGTTTCAATGTCGTCTCTCGTTATTGCTAGTTCATTAATTGTACCCGTGGCCATTTTCAGAAAAGACGCGGTTGTATGATCGCGAAATTGCCGTAACACCTTTATTGTGTCGATGATGGGTTCGACATCGTGGGTAAACATCAACACATTTTTCCCTTTGAGGCAGGAATCGTTGCCACGAAGAAATAGCATTTCAAGAATGGCGTATTTTTTGTTCTTGTCGAATGATGAAATGGGGTCGTCTAAAATGATTAAGTCAGGTTTCTTCGCCAGGCATTCATACATAAATAGAACAATTGCAAATGCGTTGCGTTCGCCAAAACTGAGATGTTGGGCACCACCTATGAGATGTTCTTGATGGTCGTTGTGCAAGAGTCTAAGTTGAGACTGACCGACGTCCCCAACGAGCGCTACATTGTACTGGTAGCCTGCGTGGCTTAGAAAATTGTTGATTTCAAACTGATATTTTCGAACCAACTCGTTGGTGCCTTGTCGTTGAATGCCAATACTTCTTTGCAGATCGTTGGCTTGCGCAAGCACCGTATCAATCGAACTATTGATTGCATCTACCGCTGTTTTGGTTTTATCTGAATTGAGATGTGAAAAGTATTCAAGCTCAATTTTGTACGTTGGCAATATTTGTGAAACTTGGTCTCTACCCTGGAAGTGAAGTGCTGAAATTGCTCGAATATTTTCAAGCTTCTTGATTAGATCGTCAGTCTGCTTCATTACTTCAATCAAGAAAGATTTATGTGCTGGTTCAAGACCGCTACTGAGTTTTGATAGAGCGCGCAAGTTGTTTCGTGCTGTGATCGAAAAATACTCTTCTAGTTTGTTGAAGACATTCAGGATAGCAAGAATATTTTTGATTGTGTTCTTATCATATTCTTCGCCGACCCTTTGAATTATTGCTTTTTGCTTCGATACGTCGGAGCTACAGAATGGGCATGCGTCTGTTGTCAGGAACGTAGTTCCTTTCAGATGCCAATCAATCCATTCTACAGGGCTCGGACTTTGAATGAGCGAGCGAAAAGGTTCCAATTCTTCGTGGACATGCTCAATTCTATTTCCCGAAGCGAAAGCCTTCATGCCAATTGATGACTTCGCTAGCGCATCAGTTTTTGTGAGACTGAATGCAGCGGCCAATTCTTTGAGTGTGGAGATTAGGATCTCTAACTCGCTATTGTTAATAAACTGTTGTCTTACGCTTGCGACGATTGTTTCAATTTCAAGTTCATACTTGTCGTAGGCGGCGTTTCTGACGAAGATGTCAAAACTATTGCTCAATAGTTCATTTGGTTTGAAAACAAACTGATTGACATAGTCTTCGTTAAAGCACATTGGGTTTTGAAGATGATCGACGCCAATGACTTGAGGTGCTCGATCCTGCGGATTTACTTGCCTAAGTTTGAATGGAAGTAGTTCACGCAATGAAGTCTGAGTCGTTCCGATTTGCGCGATGATTGCTTTTGCAATCGTCGTTTTGCCTGTGCCGTTTGGCGCAAACTTGATATTTAGCTTATTTGGCGCGAGATCAATTTCGGCCGACTCGATATTATTGCAATTTCGGATAACAATTTTCATCTCAGCCTTTTGATATTCCGAACGTTGAACGGTGACTAGGCTCGCTCAGAATATTCTACGACAATATGTTTCGCGAACCGTTGAATTGGCTTAAGTGCGATAGATCATGCCAGGCGTCAACCCGTTTCCATTGCACCATTACGCAGCCAGTGCGCGGTCAATATCCGCGATGGAAGTAACGCGCACAGCACCATGGGCT
>JAYWHS010000489.1:0-3721 GCA_043777635.1 Kofleriaceae bacterium
ATGCGGCGTACCCACCACCGAATTTTTTGGCCAGATACCGCAGCGCACTGATGCGCGGCATTTACGCTACTGCAACAGCGGTGAGCCTGAGTCGCTCGACCCAGCGCTAGCATCGACCACGGTATCGATGAAGATCATCTACTCGATGTTTGATGGCTTAACTGTGTTTGACTATGACGGGCTGCCAACGCCGAGTTTGGCAACGCATTGGGAAATCTCCGACGATCTGCGCACGTTTACCTTTCATCTGCGGGCCAATGCCAAGTGGACGAATGGCCGCGCAGTCGATGCTTACGATGTTGGTTACCAAGTGCTGCGGATCTTAGCGCTGGTCACCGCATCGCCAAGCGGCGACAATTTATTGCCAGTGAAAAATGCCATCAACTTGTTGGCGAACCGCGTATTCGTTTTGCAGCAAGACGCCGCACCGTATCGTCGCGGTGATGTCGTAGAACTGGTCAGCGTCGACGGCAAAAAGCCCGATCAGATTGAAACGCCGGATGTAAATGCACGCGTGGTTACGCAGTCGTTGGCGCTCCGCGATCTTGGCGCTGCGAGTACTGCGGCGTATGGCCGGGTGCCCGTTGGCGAACAAGTAGTGATCATTGGCTCTAGTGGTGAGCGTGCGCTGTGGCGTTCGCCCGATGGCAACTTGTGGCGTTACGTCTATTGGGCTAAAAATGAAGGCCTGTTTGGCTGGGTGCTCGACGGTGAACTGGGGCCATTGCCAACCGCCACGGCTGCAGCGAAGTTTGAGATTCGGCGCGGCCTGCGTAAAGATACGCCCGGCATCGGTGGCACCGCCGAAGAATTAGTGGCCGATGAGAAAGCTGAACGCGTGGTCGTCACGGTGCCGAGCGCTGCGCTGCTGCGGTCGTTGGATGCCGTTGGCGTGACGATTCCCGATGCTCATACCATTGTGTTTGAAACGGCGGACCCTGCGCCAGGGTTCATCGCGCTGTCAAATAATCGGGCATTGCGGCCGACGCCGGTCGAAGCTGTGTCGCGTAGCCCGCGCCACTGGGCCGAGCCTGGTCGCATTGTTACGTCGGGGCCGATGCACCTGGCCTCGCTACGGCATCGCGACAAAGTGGAACTGGTCCGTTCGCCAACGTATTGGAACGGCGCCGAGGTCACGACCGACCGAATTTCGGTCTACGCCATCGATGACCAAGCCGCAGCGACGAATTATTATTTCTATGGTGGCTGCGATGCCATGGCATCCAATACGCCACCGTCGACGTTTTTGCCGGCGCTCAATGGCGAGACCACCGGTAAAGCGTTTCGTGATTATTTTGTGCGACCGTATATCGGCGTGTATTTTGCGTGGGTAAATACCAAGGTCTTGAGCAATCGTCACTTGCGCCGTGCGTTGGCGTACGCAGTCGATCGCCGACCGATTCCGAAGTTTACCCACGGCAATGAGTTTCCGTCGGCACAGCTTTCGCCGGGCGCACCGATTGCGACCATGACCGAGCAAGATCTCACGTTGTGTGGTGTCACGCGCACCACGCCTGGGGTCGCGATGATCATGGAGGCGGGTAAGTTGTGTTACTTGCCGCCGCCGGGGCTCGACTATGATTTGGCGAAAGCCAAAGCGGAGTTGGCGCTGGCCAAGCAAGAAATGGGCGCGGCGTTTCCGGCGACGATTGAGTATCGCTACAATGCTGGCTCGGAAGCGCACAAACAGATCGCTGAATATTTGCAGCAAAGCTGGTCGGCGCTGGGGCTCACGGTTGAGCTGTCCTCGCAAGAATGGAAGTCGTTCGTCACCGACACCCGCGATGGTAAATATCAGATCGCACGCTTCGGTAACATCGGCAGTTCGGTTGATACCGAGACCGAATTTCTGCCGTTGTTCACCTGCGACTCGACCGACAATCGAGGCAAATACTGCAATCCTGATTTTGATCGACTGCTGGCCGAAGCGCGACCTCTGCGCGACCGCGTAGCGCGCAACGCCAAACTGCGCGAGGCCGAAGCGGTAATGATCGAAGACGCGCCGGTGATTCCGATTTACGTGTACACGCAAAAGCAGTTGCAAAAACCGTATGTGCGCAACCTCGCGATTAATGCAGTGGACCAACCGCCGCTGCATCTGGTGTGGATCGACACAGCGTGGCGCCCTGGGCAACCGGTGCCGCCACCGCCGGGCTTCTCGAATCCAGCAGTGCCGATGCCTGGCCCGAAAATGGAGCGGGGCACAGTTAAGCCATGATTAGGCTACTTAGTTCGCGCTTGCTCGCTGGCGTGGTGGTGGTGTTCGCGGTTGCGACCATCTGCTTTTTCCTGTTGCGGCAAGCCCCCGGCGGCCCGTTTGATACCGAAGCGCGGCAATCGCTGGTGGTCAAGCGCGCACTTGAAGAGCGCTATCATTTAAACGATTCGCTGGTGTCGCAATATGTGGCCTATATGAAAGGTCTTGCCGTCGGTGATTTGGGTTATTCGATCAAACAAGAACGCACCGTAAACAATATTATTGCTGAGCATTTTCCACGCAGCGCAGCGGTGGGGCTATTGGGGTTGGTGATGGCGCTCGGCATGGGCCTCATGCTTGGCGTAGCTGCAGCGTGGCGCCGTAACACCTGGGTTGATTATCTTTCGATGACGATTGCGTTGGTAGGCGTATCTTTGTCGTCGTTTGTGATCGGGCCGATGCTGATCGCGCTGTTGTCGATCAAGCTCGGCTGGCTACCGCCAACGCGGCTCGATGAACTTAGCTCGTATATTTTGCCGGCGCTGTCGTTGGGCTTGGTGTACATGGGCACAGTCGCGCGGTTGGCTCGTGGTGGGTTGCTTGAGGTGCTCAACCAAGATTTCATTCGCACAGCGCGAGCCAAAGGCCTATCAGAGCGGCGCGTTGTGCTCAAGCATGCCTTGCGGCTCGGCGTGTTACCCGTGGTGACGTATATCGGGCCAGCGGCGGCCGGCTTAGTCAGCGGCTCGTTTGTCGTCGAGAAAATTTTTCAGATTCCAGGTCTGGGCATGTTTTTTGTGAACAGCATCGCTGACCGCGACTACAACGTGATCATCGGTGTGTTCGTGTTCTACGTGTCGCTGTTGGTAATTTTAAATATTGCCGTCGACATATTGTTTGGCGTGTTGGATCCACGCTCACGGGAGGCTCGATGAGCGCCGACGCTAGCACCGCGGTTCGTCCGCCCAGCGGCTTATGGCGTGATGCCTGGCGGCGCTTAGCCAAAAATCGTGCAGCCACGGTTTCGTTGTGGGTATTTGCTGCGATTGTCGTGGCATGTGGCATTGGTCCGTTGATCGGCGGCTGGCTGGGCATCGACGCCACCTCGATCAACACCGATATCGCTGGTCATGCACCGTCGAGCGGCCACTGGTTTGGCACCGATACATTGGGGCGCGACATGATGATGCGCACCTTAATCGGCGGACGTATTGCGATTGCTGTCGCAGTGCTGTCAACGATTGTTGCATTGATCATCGGTGTGTCATGGGGCGCAGTTGCGGCCTATGCCGGTGGCCGCATCGATTTTGTGATGATGCGGATCGTCGATGTTTTGTACGGATTCCCGACGGTGGCGTTCGTAATTGTCATCATGGCGGTGCTCGGCACCAATAGCTTGTTGGTGCTGTTTGCGCTCATCGGTGGCATTTCGTGGCTGACGATGGCGCGGATCGCACGCGGCGCTGTGTTGACCTTGCGCAACCGCGAATTCGTCGAGGCAGCGCGGGCCATTGGCGTGCGGCC
>JAYWHS010000490.1:0-3718 GCA_043777635.1 Kofleriaceae bacterium
TTGGATCTTTCGACCGAGGCGGCGCAATGGTGAATTGATGGGCTTTGTCGGCGTGACGAATTTGCAGGCCGGCTTGCACCGCATCGGCCGTAACCCCACGCGCTTGCCAATCCCGGATTCGCTCATAGGTCGCGACTACCAGTGGCCAAACCCGACTTTCCAAAAACGTTGGCCCCATATCGAGGCGGAATTCACCAACCACGGCACTAACGGTTGCGCCCGAGTTCGGGAAATTTCGACGCCATTCGTTGTAGTCGGCGCGGATCGCGTCATCAAATCGACGCTGCCGCCAGGCTTGGCGGAAGCCATCGGGGTTTAAGCCAATCTCGGTTGCCACCGTGAGTAAGACTTCTTCGGTGGGCCGGGTGCGCACGTTAAAATTTGCTAAGAATCGCTCGACGCCGCCTTGGGCTAACGCTTCGCGCACCGAAGCGACAAACGTCAAACGGTCATCGCTGGATGGCACCGTGATCACGACAATCCGCATGCGTTTAGGGTGGTCGTTCGAGAAATCTCGAATCAGGCGCAGAGTGCGCACGGCGACGTCGCTGTTGGTGCCGGTCAATTGCAGGAACAACGTGACTGTCACTGGCGCGTCGGCAGCGCCGAAGGTCAACGCCGCTTCAGGGTCGTGATGCTGCACGGTAACCACCGCTTGATCGGCTTTGGCAAGTACCGGGCGCAACGGTTGCCGTGTCGCAGGCTGGGCGACGTCGGTGCCGGCGGCGGCTCGTTGGACCGCCAGCAGGCTAAACACCGCAACCATAAGCGACCGTCGCATGCTGTTACCATAGCGCAGCGATCGGCGAATTTCATATGCAGGTTTACCGAATCAGAGCAGGCGTGTACTGTCCCGGAACTCATGGCCCTTTCTGCACTGGCAACTATCCCGTACATTCACATCCCTGCGCTGGGGCCGATTCAGCCGTTTGGAGTCTTGGTCGCCGTTGGGGTCTTGGTTGGCGCGCACCTTTTGCGCAAGTATGCTGAATGGCACGGCATCCACGACGATCACATTCGTGGCATCACCATGTGGGTGATCGTCACCGGGTTTATCGGTGCGCACGTCTTCGACGTCCTTGCGTACCAATGGACCGAGTTCATGGAAGATCCGATTCTCATCGTAAAAATTTGGGCGGGGATTTCTTCGTACGGCGGATTTCTGGGTGGCATCATGGGCTGGACGGTGTACGTGTGGTGGAAGCGCTTGCCGCCGATGTTGTATGCCGACACCTGTACGATTGGCCTGTTGACGGCGTTTAGCATCGGCCGTGTCGGTTGCTCGATTGTGGGCGACCATATGGGCAAAACCAGTGATTTCTTTTTGGCCCAAACCTGGCCGTCAGCGGTGAACAAAAGCGGCGAGACCATCGCTTGGGTGACCAGGCACAATCTGGGTATGTATGAACTTATATATCTAGTTGTCGTCAACGCCATCGTATTGCCGATTGCCTTCCGCCAACGCAAACGCATGCCGGCCGGATTTATCGCGGTGCTGATCGGCGCGATGTATGCACCCGTCCGGTTCTTCCTCGATTATTTGCGGCCGGACTCGACCGACCCGCGCTATTGGACGTTGACGTTCGCGCAATGGGCTTCGATTTTGATCTTTGGCGCAGCCGTCGTGGCCGCGATTCGAGTGCTGCGATACGGCAAGCCGGCGCCGGTTGGTGCCGACGTGGTGGCACGACCTGACGCTGCCAAAGTGCTCAAAGAAGTGATGACACCTGAAAAGAAAATCGCAGCGAACGGCAAAAAGTAGCATGGGGGTGAGCACGGTTGCCTGGTCGGTGTGGTCGATCGGCAGCCTAGATGTCCCTATGCCAGCGCCGGTTGCAGCGGTCCGCTACGACAGCGCCGGTTTCTGGATCGCAGACCAAGTTATAGCCGACCTTAGCGGTGAGGTCGCCACGCTCGTCGAAATCGCCGCTCGCTGGGACGTTTGGTGTTCTGAACATGGGCTGAAGGTCCTAGAAGCGCGCGGGCCTTATCCGCCGATTCCATTCATCTCGCGGACAATTGCGGGCGAGGACGTTACGATATCTCTTAGCGTGATGGGCCTGCGCGGCACAGCCACGGTCGTCCAGGTGACCGTAGCACGTGAAAGTGACCAGCCACGTGTGGCGATCCGTGATGGTTGCGTCCACAGCCACGGTCTGGCGATTCCAGTGATGCCGGGTGCCGTGCCGGGCGCATTCTTCGGCGGTGCGGAATTAGACGCCGAAGATTCATTTACTTTCGAGGTTCCCGGTGTGACACCAACTGCGCTGCTTTCATTTTACCAACCCTGGGCTGCGTCTGCTGGGCTGCGCGTAGTGACGCTTGATCTCGACCGACCATGTCTTATGTATCGCCGTCGCCAGGTTGCCGTGTCGATTACTTTCGAGCGGCCAGCGTCGGTGATGATTTACGTAGGCAAAGCGCAATGACTTGTAAACGCCGCATAGCGCACCGGCCCAACGATCCGGTGCCGCGTGCGTTGTTACTGGTAAATGCACGTCGCACAACTGGGCGTGAACCAGGTATATTCTAGGACTGCCATGTCGCATCCTTTGGACCCCCTCGTAGACGACGGCATCATTGATGAAGTGCTGGGCCGACTCAAGAGCGGCAAAGAGGCCGATATCTATCGGGTGCGGCGGGCTGGCCAAATCATTGCGGCCAAAGTCTACAAAGACCGTGCGACGCGCAGCTTTAAGAGCAACGCCGATTACAAAGAAGGCCGCGAAATTCGCAGCAGCCGAACTCGGCGCGCCGTCGAAGCTGGCAGTCGATTTGGCCGTGAGTCGGAAGAAGATGCTTGGAAATCGGCGGAGGCCGATGCCTTAGGCAAGTTGTTTGCGGCAGGGTTGCGGGTGCCGCAACCGATTATGTTTTACGAAGGCGTGTTGTTGATGCAGTTGGTGGCCGACGCCGATGGCAATGCCGCGCCGCGCTTGATTGAATTGACGCTAACGCCGGCCACCGCCAACGCGTTGTACATTGACTTGCGCGCGCAAATTGTTGGGATGTTGTGCTTGGATTTAATTCACGGCGATCTGTCACCTTACAATATTCTCGACGGTGCGGCCGGCGCTACGATTATCGATTTTCCGCAGATTGTATCGGCACCGCATAATTCGCGGGCCGAGTATTTTTTTCGTCGCGATTTCGAAAATGTCCGTGAGTTTTTGGCTGCGTCGGATCCCAGCCTGTTGGCGTATCGCGACGACGCACGTAAAATTTGGACCGCGTATGGTAGCCGGGATTTAACGCCAAGTTTTGTGCCATCGCCGCCGACGCCGCCGTCGGTGCGCAATGACCGAGGTGACCGCAACGATCGTAGTCGCGGCTGGCGTGAAGGTGGCCAGCGTGATGCCGGGCCAGCGCAGCCCCGCATTAGCGACGGGCCATCTAGCAACGAACGTTATGGCAATGGCCCAGGGCAAAACCGGCCAGGACAAAATCAGCGCTTCGATAATCGGCCGGGGCAAAATGGGCCGGCACAGAATCAGCGCTTCGATAATCGGCCGGGTCAGAACCGACCGCCACAAAACGGGCCGGCACAAAATCAGCGCTTTGACAATCGGCCGCCACAAAATGGGCCGGCACAGAATCAGCGCTTCGAAAATCGCTCGGGGCAAAACGGGGCTGGGCAAAATCAGCGCTTTGACAATCGGCCGCCACAAAATGGGCCGGCACAGAATCAGCGCTTCGAAAATCGCTCGGGGCAAAACGG
>JAYWHS010000491.1:0-3716 GCA_043777635.1 Kofleriaceae bacterium
TGATCAAGGCGCTTGGCTCCGACCCGCACCGCGTTGGTACGGATATCTTCGTGTGGCACAGGAGTTGTGAGTTGGGCCAGCCGCGTTGGTGGAGCCGTCAGGTCAACCGATGTGGGCATTGCCGGTGCGGCAAATGCGGGCGGTGTCGTTGGTTTTGCTGGCGTCGCCAGCGTCGTTGGTTGAAACTTGGCAGCGGCTAGGCAAAATGCCTCAGCAGCCGGCGCATCGTCGGGCCAGGCAAGTGCGATTTCATCGACAGTACCCAACCCAAGTAGGATTTGTTCCATCAGTGCGAGGGTAGGGTCGAACTGGTGGCGCGCCACGGCCACTAGATCTTCCATGGCGTGGGCAATTTTTGTCACTTGCATCATACCGGCCATGCCGGCTTCGCCCTTGAGCGTGTGAAGTTCACCGGCGAACTGTTGCCATTTTTCCGAGTTGGGCTGTTGTTCGAGCGCAAACCAACGGACATGCAGCTGGGCAATCCGATCGCGGATCGCATTCTTGATGCGGGAGCGGCGGAGCGCCACTTTGTCGTCACTCACGCTGCGTTGTCCTGCGACGTAGGCTGCGGTGCTAGTTGCAGGCGGCCAAGTAAGAAATTTACATCGAGCACTAAAACGGTAGGCGCATCCTCGGTAATCACACAGGCAAGGATGCCCGTATCGACACCTTTGGGTGGCGGCCTGAGGTGGGCCGGGACCAAGGTGAGCACAGCGACGGGACCATCGACGACAATTTGTGCACTGTGTTGTTCGTTGCGCAAGGTTAGGGTGCGTTGTTCCACCGATTGCGTACATCGCGGCCAACCGAGCGCATCACAAATGTGCAAGCCCTCGGTGGCATCGTGGATCGCAGCGACGCTCGCAACCACGAGGCCTAACGGAGTTGGGCCAGCAAAAAATACCAACACTGACCATGTCACGTGCTGGACCTGACCGCTGCGGCAATCGCAGCGGCGCTCAAAATGTGCAGTGCCGCACCGCGCCAGGTAGTGCGTGCACTACTTAACCCTCCAGGTGTAGCGACCAACGCTTGGTCGGCAAACGCGTAGAGCCCAAACGTGTGTTCGGCCAACAAACCGAATTCCATATCGTCGATTTGAACGATAACCATGCGCGGTAGCGCCATCGTTGCGACGTCTAACAGATCACCGCGAACCGTATCATCGAGTTGCAGCACCGGTATAACCCGGCCGCGAATGGCGCAAACTCCGACGACGTAGCGAGGGGCCCAGGGCAGGCGGCTAATCACGGCGCGGGGCACAATTTCCACGACTTGCTCTGCCGCGATCGCCATTAAAGCAGCGCGGCTTTGAAACAGGAGGTAGTTGACCGTCGCGTCTACTACACTTGGCGTCGACGCATTGCGCTGCGCCGTGTCGAGCATGCTTTTTTGATCATCTAGGATGGAAGTCATCGGGTTTGGGTTCCCAGGCTCGACGCCAATGTACCAACGGCCCGTATTATGTTGGCACAATCGAGCTGGGTTTGCGCGTTCGGTGCGCCGGTCCATGCGTGGGCAGCGGCTTGCGCCTCGCGTGCTGCGTCGCCGAGCTCGGTGTATCCCAACATCGACGCCTCACCTGCGAGCGTGTGCATTTGTACCGCAGCGTCGTTGGCATCGCCGCCGGGCAGCAACGCGGCGAGCGCTTGCGCCACTCGTTGGTTGGCCGTGGCGCAAAACTCACGCTTGAGCTGTTCGGAGATTTCCCATGCCATGGTCGTTACCTCTCCATGATGCGCGGCCATTGTGCACGGCTATCGTCCGGGACGTTGCCTGCGCCGTGAGTCATTCACGTGCCGGGTGGAGCCAATTGTGCGACGCGGGCGACGAGCTGCTCTACCCCCATTTGTTTACAAAAATATCCGTCGCATTTGGCTTCGGCTGCACGCTCGGCGAGCTCGGTTTCTTCCAGGCTGGAGAACAAAAAGATCTTGGCTCGAAACGCCGGATTTTGCCGCAACACCAATGCCACATCGTCGCCAAACAACTGCGGCATGCTGACGTCCATCAGGATGAGATCAAAACTGTTGATGGCACCTGAGTCGCGCAATTCGGCGACTTCTTCCACCGACCGTACGCCCTGCACATCGTGACCAGCATCCTCTAGAGCATCCTCCGCGAGCTGTCGCACTAGGTCGCTATCATCCACCACCAAAATCCTCATCGTCTTTAGTGTGCCAGCGTCACTGGGTAGGGTCAATTGATCTCCTCTCAATTACTTTCAACCGTACGCAAAACCCGCTAGCATTATTTTTATGGTGTTTGCGAGGACGTTGACGGCTCGAATCGTGATTTGGTTCATGGTGCCCATCTTGTTGGGGGCTCTATTTGGATTGTTTTATTGGCCTCGTTTGCGAGCCAACGATGCGGCAGATGCGCTCGAACAGAGCAGTGCGATGCTGGGCCAAACGTTGACCCATCACCTCAATCCCGACCTTGGCAACCAAGGTTTGTTGCAAATTCAGCTTGATGAATCGATCAGTACCGCTGGCGGCGTGTTGGGCGTTTATCTACGCGATGCCAATGGCAATGTGGTGCAACGCGCCGTGGTCGCGGGCCGCGCTGATGTGGTGCCGTCGGGGGTAGGCCCCGGTCAACATCGATATCAAGATGGCCTGTTGCATTCTGCCGTGCCGTTGAACACTGGGGTGTTGGAACTTGTGTTGGCCGCCGACCGCGTTGAAACACTGCGCAGTGCCGCGTTGTTGCAAATTGCCGTTGTGGTTGGGATTTTGACTGTCGTTGCAGCGTTGGTTTGTTGGGTGTTGGCTCGACGTCTTGCACGGCCATTGCATCTGGCGGCAAAGTCGTTAACCACGCTGTCCGCTGAGTTGGTGGCGTCGGCGCGTGAACAAGAAGCTTCCACGGGTCAAAGCGCAACCGCGATCGGTGAAACTCGGCGCATGATGGAGACGGTGGTCAACACCGCGCAAGAAATCTCGGACAATTGTGCTGCGGTTTTGAGCAACGCCGAACACACCTTGAGTAGCAATCGCGCGATTGCTGAGCGCATTTCTGAGTTGTCGTCGCAATCTGAACGCGTCGCTGAAATTCTTGCAGGGATTATGAAGGTGGCTGACCGGACAGATTTGTTAGCGCTTAATGCGGGCCTCGAAGGCGCCAAGGCCGGTGAAGCAGGCAAAGGCTTTTCGTTAGTTGCGACGGAGATGCGTAGGTTAGCCGAAACCACGATGCAAGCTGTGCAAAACATCAACGGCTTGATCTCGGAAGTGCGCGAACGGGCGCAAGCGGCAACCGAAGCTAGCGGTCGCGGCATGCGCTTATCGGAGGATACCGCTGATTCGGCGCGGGCCATTGCGCGGACCACCCAGGCGCAGCGCCATGCAACGGAGCAAGTTGGGATCAGCATGGATGAAATGTCGGAGTTGTTGCGTCATAACCTCGACAACATTCAAACCACCGCACGCACGGCCAACGATGTCGACGAGGTTGCGCGTTCGTTGTCGGCGGTGGTTGAGCGACAGCCTGGCACCGTGGCTAAAAAAATAAGCTAAGGGTCTGAGTAAAAATTAAAGATACTATTGACAAACAGTGAAAAAAGGATCCTACCTGTGGGATGAATGCACGCCAACGGAAACAGGCAGAGCGCGACCTCCGTGGCCGCTATCGTCAACTGCAGCTTGGGCTCAACGAACGCGCCAAACGGTTATTTGTAGCGAGTGAAGCGCAAGCGCTGGGCCATGGCGGGC
>JAYWHS010000492.1:0-13231 GCA_043777635.1 Kofleriaceae bacterium
AATCGAAGCGGCGCTGGCAACTCGCCTGCCTGAGCTGTGGACTTCACTCGAACGCTGGGTGGCCATCAATTCGTTTACTGGCAACATCGCTGGTTGCAACGCCATGGCAGCGGAACTCGATGCCGCCTTTGCGTTGTCTGGCTTGGTTGCCCGTAGCGAACCTGGGCGTGGCGCAGGTCGGCATGTCGCGTTCATGACTCCAGCGTTTGTCGCTGGGCAACGCGACGCGATCTTGATCGGTCATCATGACACGGTGTTTCCACCGAACACGTTTGAACATTTCCGGCGCGATGACGTTCATGTGTATGGGCCCGGCGTGTTGGACATGAAGGGTGGCCTAGCGGTGGTGCGGACCGCGCTCGCCGTGTTGGCCGATTGTCAACAATTGGCTGGCCGAGGCATCGCGATGGTCTCGGTTTCCGACGAAGAAACCGGTTCGGTTGATGGCCAGCGGTTGCTAAATGAACTTGCATCGGGCGCTGCGGCCGCGCTGGTGTTTGAGGCCGGCCGGGTCGCCGATGCGATCGTGGTGGCGCGCAAAGGCACCGGAAAATTGCGGGTGTCTGTGGTGGGCCGAGCGGCTCATGCCGGCAATGATCTGAGTGCTGGCATCAATGCAATTTGGGCGTTGTCGCGGTTTGTCGATCGCGTCTCTACCTTGTCAGCCAGCGACGGTCGGGTCACGGTAAATGTTGGCTTGATGAACGGTGGCACTAGCGCAAATACCGTACCCGCGGCTGCTCATTGTGAAATCGATCTACGCATGGTGCAGCGCGCCGATGGCGAAGCGTTGGTAGCCGCTATGCAAGCAATCGCCGACGAGCTAGCGGCTGCTACAGGCGCGATATTTCAGTTGGAAGGTGGCATTAAGCGCATGCCACTCGAAGTGACGCCAGCGAGTCGCGCCTTGGCCCTGCGCTATGGTGAACACGCTGAGCGCTGCGGCCTTGGCCACGGTTTGGCTGGCCTCATGGGCGGAGGCTCCGACGCCAACACCACGGCGGTACTTGGTGTGCCGTCCATCGACGGTTTAGGTCCGCGCGGCAAAGGCTTTCATACCCACCAAGAGTTCGCTGAAATCGCCACCTTCGAACCCAAGGTGCGCGCGTTACTTAGCTATCTGCTCGACCTGCCTGTGACGTAGCTCAAGCGAGCTGCGCGATCACGCCATCAAGGGTCGCCATCGACGACGGCAGCGTGCCATTAGCGATGGCCCACACGGTTGCGACGATGGCATCATTGACGGGTGTGGCAATTCCAAGTTTGCGACCGTGGGCAGCAACTTCACCGTTGAGAAAATCGATCGCAGGCACCCGACCGCGTTCGATGGCAGCCAACATCGACGAGCGCATGCGTCGATACTTGAGCCCGACAGCGAGTAACAGCGCGTGTTTGGCGAGCAAGCCAGCGCTGCCTCGTTGATTTCTTTCGTTAGCGTTTAAGGCGACCCAATCGAGGTCCATGGTGCCTGCCACTTTTTCAAGTTTGACTCCGCTGGCCCGCGCAACCTCGACGACTTCGGTCATAATTTCGAGCGCGAGCCGGCGGTATCGCTGTACCCGGACAACAGATCCTAGGCGGGCTCCGGCGATGGTACCAAGCGACGAAATCGCCGAGTTCAGCGCTAGTTTGCTCCACCGCGCGCCGCGTACATTGTGGGTGATTTTGATTGGGCCAATGGCACTGAGTAGTTTGGCGATCGATGCCAGCGCCGCGTCAACGTTGCCGTCGAGTCGGCCGATGGCAAAGCCACCTTTGGCAGTCTGCTCATAGTGGCCAGGTTGCGGCATGGAGGCACCCCATGCCACGACGGCGCCGACCACGCGCTCAGCTCCGACAATGGCGGCTACGCGTTCTTCGCACAGCCCATTTTGCAAAACTACCATGCGTCCATCAGCCGCTAAAAAAGGCAGCGCGGTAGAAGCAGCTTGTTCGACACTCGGGGGCTGGGTGGCTAAAATGACCACATCGTAAATGCCCGACGGCACGTCGGAGATGTGGCCGCGCGTGCTGTGACGTTTGCCATCGCGCAATACGATAAATCCATCGCGCTGCACCGCGTCGCGGATCGTCTGATTGGTCGAGATCGCAGTGACATCATGGCCGGTGCCAGCGAGGGTAGCTGCGACGATGCCGCCAATACCGCCGGCACCCATAACCAAGATCTTGGCAGGCTGATTCATCAACCTCAGACTAACGGTGTGGCCGCCCACTGTCGATCGCGTGCGCCGGTTCCTGTACCGCAGATCCGAAGTTCATTCAGAGTTCCTGAGGTTCTGAGGTACAAAAAAAATGAGCGAGGACCGACAATCAAGCGCGATTACGCACAGGTTTTTTCTCCGGCCTCACCCGAAGGGCCCGGAAGTGGAGCGAACGAAGCGAACGCTTGGGAGCGAGAACGCCAAAACCGTGATCGAACTTTGGATTTGAGGTCCTGGTGCGGTTCCGTGCGCTCCCACCAACATCAGCGACCAGGGCGGTTTCGTGCGCCGACGCATTGCGGTAGCATCAGCGCCTTCATGGAGATCACGTTTTGGGGAGTTCGCGGCAGCTACCCGGTGCCGGGTGACAGCACCGTGCGCTACGGCGGACAAACTTCGTGCGTTGAAGCGCGGACCGCAAGCGGGCAGATTCTCATCGTTGATGCTGGTACCGGGCTACGCGCGTTGGGCCGCCAACTGGCTCGCGAAAGTGGCGGCTTGCCGTGGCAGTATCATGTGCTGCTGTCGCACGTGCACTGGGATCACATTCAAGGCTTACCGTTTTTTGAGCCAGCGTATATTCCCGGCACCAAAATCAGCGTCTACGCGCTGCTAACCGCCGCCGATGAATTACAGCAAGTCATCGGTGGCATCACCCGCTACGAGTTTTTTCCGGTGCCCCTCGACAAAGTGCCGGCCCAGTTTGAGTTCCATGAAGTTTTACCGCAATCCGAACTGCGCATCGGTGAATACTCGATTCTACCTATTGCCTTGAACCACCCCTTTGGTGCGGTGGGCTATCGCATCGTGGCTGACCAAACTTCATGGGCCTATGTTTCAGACACTGCGCCATTTACTGACGTGTTGCACAAACAGCATTTTTTAGCTGGCATCGAACAGCTCACCGCGGAGGATCGTGCAGCACTCGACACCATGCGGCGCGATTTGGTCACGGCGCTCGCTGGCGTCGATACCGTGGTGTTTGATACTCATTTTTTGCCCGAGGAATATGCGCGGTTTCCGCACTACGGGCACTCAACCCCGGACCAAGCGCTCGAAATTTGCCGCGACGCCAAGGTACGGCGCTTAGTGCTGTACCATCACGCTCCGTCGCATTCTGATGACATGATGGACGAGGTTGCCAAGACCTACCTTGAGCGCGGTGCCCAGCTTGGCATTGAAGTGCTGACGTCGTTTGAAAGCATGGTCCTACCGATTGGGGCGCAACCCGTGCTTGCCGTAGAGCGCGAAGTTACGCCTAAAGGTGGCGTGATGGCACCGGGTGCACTCAAAGAGCCCGGGAGAAAAACGTGAAAGTTCGTTTTTGGGGCGTGCGTGGTTCTTTTGCCATGACCGGACGCGACGTGCTGCGCTACGGCGGCAACACCACGTCGGTTGAAGTGCAATCAGATTCAGGCAAGCGCCTGTTAATTGACCTTGGCACTGGCGCAACCGAGTTTGCCAAACAACTGATGCAACAGGAGTTTGGCAAAGGCCAGGGTGAGTTGCCGATCCTGCTGTCGCACACGCACCTTGATCACATTCAAGGCCTGCCGTTTTTTACGCCGTTTTTTGTCAAAGGCAACCGCATCCGAATTCTAGGCGCAAACCCGGTTGGCTCGACGCTGCAGGCAACGCTGCAAAATCAGCTGTCACCGCACTACAGCCCGCTTAATGGTCTTGAGAATTTAGCCGCCGGGGTTTCGATCGATACCTTCGTGCCGGGTGCGACGTTGGCGTTGGATGGGTTCGATGTGGTTACCGCCGCGATGCCGCATGGCAGCATGTGGACCACCGCGTTTCGTATTTCTGCGGGCGGCAAAACCGTGGTGTTTTTGTCCGATGTTGAATATCCAAATCCCGACAAGCCGCTGGCGTCGGCGCTGGCGTTAGCACAAGGTGCAGACCTGTTGATCCACGACGCCATGCACGCTGATCATGACTACGCCATGCGCAAAGGCTGGGGCCATTCGCCCGCGCGTGCAGGTATTGCCGTTGCAGCACAAGCAGCGGTGCGTCGGTTGGCATTGTTTCATCATAGTCCTGATGCCAACGATGCGATGATCGACGACGCTGTGCGGCAGGCCCAGGCGCAATCCCAATCCAATGTCGAGATCTTTGCGGCTGCTGAAGGTAGTTATTTGACGGTGTAGCCAGCGTTGGTTGGCGGTTCGATCGAACTCGGCAAAAACAATGTTCGTTCGATGAGCTTGGATAACGCAGCCCGTGCGCGGGCCAGTTCGACCGGAGGCGTGCCACGCAATCCGCCAAGCCAATTGCCGCTTTCGACGGCACTAGCATAAACAATGTATGCAGTAGCGTCGGGGTCCGGCACGTATGCCGGGTCGCAGATTGCGCGAAACAAGGTCGCGATGCGGGCGCAACACGCCATGTCAAATGCATGGCGGAGCTCGGCCACCGCTGGGTCGCGCAATGCAAGTTCGGCGATACTCCGGGACATCTTGGGATGCGCCAGTACATGAGAAAACAAGATCTCAAGCGTGGCGTCGATGGTTTCATGCCGTTGTTTACGTGCGAATTTCTCAGCAGTTAAGCCATCGAGGGTTTGATGGTACGCAATCACCAGGTAATGCCGCACAACCTCATAAAAAACTTCGCGCTTATCGTCGAAATATCGGTAAAACGTGCCGACTGCGACGCCAGCTTTGTCGGCGATTTCAGGTGTGCCAACACCGTCGTAGCCGGCCGATGCAAACAGTGACGTTGCGGCTTTGAGCAAGGCTTGATAACTACGTTGCGCCCGGGCTTGGCGAAACGTCGATGGCTTGGCCGATACCGCCATTGCGGCGAAGCGCGCCGGTGCGTCGGCCAGACTTGGCATCCCTGGAGGCGAAACGCGACCCATGGAAGTAGGTTGGCCTCGACTAGTAATCCACGCCAGGGTTGTGCCGGTCTATTTCAAACGGAAGGTCACGATAAAGCACGCCGCTTGGGCGACGTTTTTGTCGCGATACGGGGTGTAGCGCCAGGTCCGCATCGCCGACTCGATGGCATTGCGCGCATCGCCTTCGAGTTTGCTTAATACGCCGATGGACGTCACTTTACCGCCGCTGTCGACGCAGACTTTACTTGAAACCGTTGATGGTAGGTCGTCGCTGCTGGCGGCGGAAAATGTAGGCATTTCGCCCGAAATCCGAGGCAGTGAATTGGGCCTGAGCAAAGGTGGTTCAGATGACGGTATAGGCTTGGTAACCACGGTCGTCGTCGGTGTGGTTGGTTTGACAATCGCCGGAATGCCAGTGCCTGTAGTTGGCGTGGCGCTGCCGGTGATTGGCGTGGCGCTGCCGGTGCCGGTGCCGGTGGTCGGCGCGACGACGCTGCCAGTGGATGGCGTGGCGCTGCCAGTGGTTGGCGTGGCGCTGCCAGTGGTCGGCGTGGCGCTGCCAGTGGTTGGCGTGGCGCTGTCGGTGGTAACTGGCGGTAGCAATGCTGCGGCGCTGCCGCTGCCAGTTGCTGGCCCTGACGCGCCCGGTGCGGCGCTGCCTGCTGTGCCGTTGCTTGCAGCATCGGGTTTGTTACTTGTTGATGAATGACTTGCGGTACCGCTGCCGATCGGGTTGCGAGGATCAAGCCCACCTGGTGCAAGCCAGGTACTGCGTCGCTGCGCCCGTTCTCGGACTCGCTCGTCCGATAGCACCGCTCCGAATTCTGCGTTGCTGTTACTTTCGGCAACGAACTCTTGGCGCCATTTTTCAACGCCGTTTTGTCGCAGCACGATAACGTGGGCACCTGGTTTGACCTCAAGCTTGGCCGGCGTGTGCAGCAGGGTCGGGGTTCCGTCGAGCTCGATGTCGGCACCGTTTGGTGTGGACGTGATCACGAGTGTTGAATCGCCAGCCGCAGCGCCGGCACCGGCCGGTTCAAGTACCACGCGCAAACTTTGCTTTTCCGACTGCGTCATTTCTACCGACGTAAGATAGGTCTTAAATCCAGCTCGATGGATTTCAACTTGATACGTGCCAGCGGCGAGATCGACCTGATACGGCGACCCAATGTGTGGCGCTTGACCGATGATCCGAATTTCGGCATCGGCAGGCTCGACGACAAACTTGAGGTGCGAGCTGCTGTTTGGCGTGTTGTTTGTTGCATCGCTCGGTGAGCTGTTGTGTTGGATAATCCACCAAGCCCCGCCGCCGACCGCTGCGCATACCGCGAGCGCTGCGACAACGCGTTTACCGGTGCGGCCTTTTTGATTGCGCTCGACCATCGCGGCGCCAAATGTGCCGCTCGATTTTGAAATGTCGGTTGCGCTGAAACTGCCCGATGCGCCAAACACTGTGTTGGTGAACCACGCTTCTGACGGTGATGGTTCGATCTCAATGCTAGCGGATGCCGAGGACGGTTGTGATGGCGACAAAACCGGCCCTGACATGGAGCGCGGTCCGATGTGCATGGGCACGGCGGTTACCGCAGCGTCGGCGCTCACCGCAGCGTCGGCGGCGACCGCCGCTGGGGCCGGCACAACTATGACGCCGTTTGCGCGTACGACTGCCATCCCGGGCTTGGTGGCGCTGGGTGCCGTGCCATCATGTTGGGTATCTTGTTCTTCGGTGCCTGATTCAGCGGAATCGTCTAGCCGGCTGGCCCCGTGAACCGAGGCCGGGTTTTTGATGGAAACGTCAGGGACATCGTCGAAATCTTCCGGGATGCCCCGGCCATTCGCCGGATCACCTGAGCCCCACGCCATCACCGCAGCTTCGTCTTCGTCGGCTTGTGGTTCGATCGACGACCGTGCGCGGCCGCCATCGTCATCCGAAACCGGAAACGTTGCAGGTAAAAATTCAGGCCGTTGCGGCAGGGCTTCGACGCCCGGCAACGCAAACGGCCCAGTTTGCCGCCCTGCACCAGGTTTGGATGGCGGCCGTGCGCGTACCATAGCGGCCCGCAGCGAAGCTTCAGGTGTCAGGTGGTCACCCGAGGCGGAGCCTGGTCTGGCTAAGGCGCTCAGCGTATTGCCGAGGGTGCCGGTAAAAGGCGTATCGGTGCCAGCCGCGGAAAAGCTGCCCGAAGGTGCTTCGACCGAAAACGCCCAATCGATCCAGGTTGCAATTTCCCGGCTGCCCGATGCGTATTGGTATTGCACCCGTAAGGCCGAGAGTTCTTCGCGCAATTCGCCAGCGCTAGCAAAGCGATCGTCTTGGTTGCGAGCTAACGCGCGCAATACGATTGCATCGAGCTCGGGCGGGCACGCTTGATTGAATGTCGACGGCGGCAAAATATCGCCGCGCTGCACTTTGAGAATTGTTTGGTACTCGTTTTTGCTTGCAAACAGTGGCCGTGCAGTCAGCAACTCATGGGCGATGACACCGGCGGCAAACAAGTCCGACCGACAATCAAGATCTTTGCCGCCAATCGCTTCGGGCGCCATGTAGGCGAGCTTGCCTTTGACGCGGCCGGTTTGGGTTTGCGCGTGAATCGATTGCGCTTTGGCGATACCGAAGTCGATGACTTTGAGATGCCCGGTGTTGGTGATGAGCAAATTCGACGGTGATACATCGCGATGCACGATGCGCAACGGGTTGCCGTTTTCGTCGCATTTGGCGTGGGCGTAATCCAACGCATCACAAAGCTGCATCAAGATGCCGACCGTGATGTGAATCGGCGGTGGTCCGGTTACCCGCCGGGCGTGACGCAGCACTTGGCGCAAGTCGCGGCCTTCGATGTGCTCCATCGAAATGAAGTATTGCGAGCCGACGCGACCGAGCTCGAAAATTTGCACGATGTTAACGTGTTGCAACATCGATGCGAGCTTGGCTTCGCGGACGAAAGCTTTGACGAACGTGCCGTCTTCGGCTAAGTGCGGCAACAGCCGTTTGAGCGCAACAACCCGCTCGAAACCTTCAATGCCCCGCTCTTTGGCGCGGTGCACCGTGGCCATGCCACCAACGCCCAAACGTTCGTAAACCTCATAGGGTCCAAACTGTTCTTCCGGGGGGGGTTTAGGCAGCGCCATGAGCGCAAAACCTTCGCATAAAATGCTGGTTATGGGGTCGATATTCTACGGTAATACGCGAATCCCTCGGCTGGTCGAGGCTTTTTTACCGGCTTGCCGATTCTTCAGGCGTTGCAACGTCCATGGTAAAGGCGTGGATCGGACCTTTGAGTTCATCAGCAAGTGCTTGATTCACCAGCCGATGGCGAGCGATCAGCGACAAACCGGCAAAGTGGGTCGATACAATGCGAGCTTTCCAGTGATCTTTGGTGCCAGTTAGATCTTCAAGGGTCACGACCGCATCGGGCAATGTGCATCGAATTTTGGTGACAATATCGTCGGGGTTCATAACAGGCTCATCCGTGAGGGGGGAGGGCGAAAGGGCAGGCTGTGCTGACACGCAGTTACTTACGGTGCGACGCCCAACGCGCGGCCAACGATAGTGAATGCGTTGATCGCTTGGTCGATGTCGGCGTCAGAATGCGCAGCTGACAGTTGCACGCGAATTCGTGCGGCGCCCTTCGGCACCACCGGAAAGCTAAATCCAACAACGTAGATCCCGTGTTCGAGCAACTGAGTTGCCATGCCACTGGCAAGCTTGGCGTCACCCAACATGACCGGTGCGATCGGATGTGTGCCCGGCCGAATCGACAAGCCTGCGGCCGTCATGCCGCTGCGAAAGCGTTGGGTATTGGCATCGAGGCGATCGCGCAATTCGGTCGATTTGCTGAGTAACTCCAAGGCAGCGATCGACCCCGCAACGATCGGTGGTGCCAAGGTGTTGGAAAATAAATACGGCCGCGATCGGTTGCGCAGCAAATCGACGATTTCACGCTTGCCACTGGTGAAGCCGCCGGACGCACCGCCCAAGGCTTTGCCTAGCGTTGAGGTGTACACATCGACGCGGTCCATGCAGTTGCGCAATTCGGCGGTGCCACGCCCGGTCTTGCCTACAAACCCAGTCGCGTGGCTATCATCGACCATGACTAGTGCGTGATATTTTTCTGCGAGGTCACAAATTTGATCGAGCCGCGCGATATCGCCGTCCATGGAAAAGACGCCGTCGGTGGCGATCATGCGCAAGCGTTTGTGCGCGGTGGCCTTGAGTAGGGCTTCTAGATCATTGAGATCATCGTGTTGGTAACGATGCCGCTCGGCTTTGCATAGCCGAATGCCGTCAATAATCGACGCATGATTGAGTGCGTCGGAAATGATGGCATCGTCGTCGCCAAGTAAGGTTTCAAACAACCCGCCATTGGCATCGAAGCATGAGCCGTACAAGATGGTGTCTTGGGTGCCAAGAAATTTCGAAACGCTGGCTTCGAGTTCTTTGTGTTTGTCTTGGGTGCCACAAATAAATCGCACGCTCGACATGCCGTAGCCACGTTCGTCGAGGGCAGCATGGGCGGCGGCAACAACGTGTGGATGGCTCGATAGGCCAAGGTAGTTGTTGGCGCAAAAGTTGATAACCTCTTTGCCCCCTGACCGAATGTGGGCGCGCTGCGGTGATTCGATCGTGCGTTCTTGTTTGTATAATCCGGCGGCTCGGATTTCGGCGATGGCTTCGGCGTAGACACGCTGGGCTTGCTGATACATGCCTGCGAAGATGCGCTAACCCAGTAGCAAAACGCAACTGTTGTCGCACCTGCTACGGCGAGTTACACCATGCGTCAAAATAGTCGCGTGCTCGGCCTTGTGGGTCAGCTCGTTCATCGGTGGTAAGGGCGGTGTCGCCATTGCGCAAAAAATCGCCACAACGCGCTTGTACTGACAGTACAAAAACGCAGGTTTCATCAAGCGCTTCGGCGGTCAGCGGCGTGGTTGCCGCGATTGCATCGACAAATTGTCGCAGCGCCGCAGCTGGATCGGTGCGGCGTTGGGTGCATGCCGCATCGACGGCGTTGCGAAATCGGGCGGTGCTGACTTGGTGCGCTGCCGATGGGTCGAAAAATGGTCGGGCGCTCACCGGCATGCGATGCGTGCCAAACGCCAGCGCCGCGCAACCGATAAACAACATCATGCCAAGCGCGCCCAGCATTGCGGCACTGCCAGATTTTCGCGAACGCATGACCGCCCGTGGCGGCGCAGCGATACCAATCAGCGCACCGACGACAAAGCCGCCACCATGGGCCGCGTTGTCAGCGTGAATAAAAAAGCCGTAGATCATGGTGTACAGACCCCAGCGCAACATGTGATTGCGAATCTCGTGGCCTCGCCCACGACCCATGCGATGGCCCACCCCGGCCGTGATGCCGATGAGGCCCATAATCGCGCCGGATGCACCAGCCGACACGCCGTGCTGCATCACCAGGAGACTCACAACATTGGCAACGATGCCGGTGACCATGAACAACAACAAGGTGCGGCCTCGGCCAAATACTTCTTCTACCATCGGCCCAGTTTGCAAAAGTCCGATGGTGTTCATCACCAAATGTAAAACCCCAATATGCAGCAAACATGCGGTGCCCAACCGCCACAGCTGCTCGGCAAAACCGTTCGAATGCCAGAGCCCGCCATGGGATAACAATTGCAAACTGGTCCAGCCCATCAGGCCGTTGCGCGGGTAGCGCAACAGCATCATGATGTAAACTGCGACGCAAACTGCAGCGATTAACATCGAAGCGCTGATGTCAGTCGGCAAGGTCATGCCAAAACTGCGAGCCGCACGGCCGAGCCGCGACACCATGGTTTTGTTGCACATCAAACAGCGCAAGGCGGTGCTGCGTTGCACTGCGTTGCAATGTTGACATACTACCGGCTCGGAGTTTTCCAGTTCGGGCGTAGCGACCTCGGTGGTCGTTGGGCTCGACGGGCGGTGTACAGTTGCAGTCGGCGTCAGCTCAGATGTGGGAGTCGGGGCTGCGGCTGGGCCCCGCTCCGGGTTTTCGCGCGTTCGCTCCACGGCTGGGCCCTGGCTTGGCGGCTGGCCTTGGCGCTGCTCCCGTCGCTCATTGCTGCGCCGCCATCGCCATTCAACTTGTCGCGGCGAAAGCCCAATAACTCGGCCCAACAAAATCGCCCAACGCGGCGGTTGATCCAACCGGGTCATTGGCCACCGAGGAGGGTGCGGCGCGCCCTCAATGTGAGCCGAGGTTTGGAGAACGTTCGAGCATGAGTCGGACTTTTGGAATTAAATCCGCAGTCATGGCTTCGAGGTCGAAGCCTGGTTGCCAATCCCAATCGCGGCGCGCGGTCTGATCATCGAGGGCTTTGGGCCACGAGTCGAGAATGCCTTGGCGCACAGGTTCAGGCACGTAGGTGAACGTTGCGCCGGGCAGTGCGCGGGTCACCGAGGCTGCAATTTCATCGGCGCGCGGGGAAAATGCAGCGATATTGTAGATGCAGCGGGTCAAGCGACTGCGGTCAGCCATGGCCAACGTCAACAAGGCCCGCACGCCATCGGGCATGTACATCAATGGAATTCGGGTGTCAGCGCGGGCAAAGGATTGGTAGCTGCCCAAGCGCACGCCATCCACGTACATAAACAAGGCATAGTCCGACGAGCCGCCACCTGGCATTGCAGCCGAAATCAAGCCAGGAAAGCGTACGCCGCGGCAATCGAGATTGTATTTCTTGGCGTAGTACGCACACAGCAATTCGCCGCTAACCTTGGTGACGCCGTACATCGTCGACGGCAAAAGCGCGACATCGTCAGGCGTTGGCTCGGGTAAGCCGGGCGCACCGTGCGGTCCTTGTCCGGGAACCGGACCGAATACCGCGATCGATGATGTAAACATCAGCCGCTCGGTGCCCGCTTGGCGCGCGGCTTCGAGCACATTCCAGGTGCCGGTTTGATTGACAGCGTAGGCCAGCCCAGGATCTTTTTCACCACGGGCCGAAAGAATCGCAGCCAAGTGAAATACCAACTGTGGGCGATGCTCCATGAACGTGGCCAAGGTTGCTACAGCATCAGTGACATCAAGTTGGGCCCAGGTGCCACCGGCGTGGGCGTGCGATGCTGGCCGTGGTTGCAGGTCAGTGGCGACGACGTCATGGCCCGCGCCAACTAAGGCTCCGATGAGATCGTGCCCGATTTGTCCGCCAGCGCCCGTTAATAAAACCTTCATGCTTGCTGAGGTTTCGCGCATGTCGCGCTCGCTAGCAAGTCGCAGCGCCGCGAATTGTTTTACCTTTGTGCGGTGGCCAACGCGCCATAGCGGTGTGCCAGGCGGGTAATGCGTCGATTTCGCGCGCTGCAAAACGCGGCAGATAGTCACGTTCGAGCGTGCGATTGAGGTTGGTTACGCGTGGGTAGTCGCGAGCGCCATAGCGGCGTGCCAGGCGGGTAATGCGTCGATTTCGCGCGCTGCAAAACCCGGCAGATAGTCACGTTCGAGTGTGTGATTGAGGTTGGTTACGCTTGGGTAGTCGCGAGCGCCATAGCGGCGTGCCAGGCGGGTAATGCGTCGATTTCGCGCGCTGCAAAACGCGGCAGATAGTCACGTTCGAGCGTGCGATTGAGGATGGCTGCGTAGTCTTGCGGCGCTGCGAGACCCCAGGCTCGTTCGCTTTGGGTGATTTGGCCATCATCGGCTGCGATGGTTTTGTTGAGCGTGCCGTAACTGCGCAGTACATCGACAAACATCGCAGGCAGTTCGTTGCGCAGCCACGGTGCAATCAAGGGCGCAATGCTGGTAGTGCCCAGATAATCTAGCAAGTCCCAGCCGAACTCGCGATGCCGCACTTCGTCACGCAAGATGCGGTCGAGCGCGGCCCGGGGCAGGGGCTCGGTGCAGTGCTCGCGCAGATGGCTAAACAGCGGCACTGCCACGGTTTCGCCGAGGCAGAACACTCGCACCGCCGCAGCCAACACATCGAGTTCAACGGCATCGTGTTGTCGGGTCAGGCCGAGACCGGCGCGGTCAATCGCTGGCGGCGTGGTGCCACCAGTCGCGCAATAAACATCATAGCTCATCC
Source organism: Kofleriaceae bacterium (assembly GCA_043777635.1). Classification (GTDB taxonomy): domain Bacteria; phylum Myxococcota_A; class Polyangia; order Haliangiales; family Haliangiaceae; genus JABFXX01. The sequence continues at coordinate 13,072 of JAYWHS010000492.1, forward strand.
GGGAATGCACTAGTTCGTCTTGCACAATGACCAAGCCGTCGTCAATCAAATCGGGCGGCGCGCCGATCACCATCATCCACAGCACTAGTTCTTGCGTGATGGTGGCCGACGTGTACTCGGCAGCGGTGCGCGCGTACCACTCAGCAATGATGCGCGGCGA